>JAJFIE010000171.1 GCA_021775275.1 Rhodospirillales bacterium
ATTTGGCCTTCCCATTTTGTGGTATCTGGCCCACATCGAGACACCGGCGCTTGCCATCACCGGCGCAACCGTACCCGGTGTGCCGTTTACCATTCTGGGACATAACGGTCAGATTGCCTGGGGCATGTCGACGACACAGTCGGATCAGCAGGATCTTTTTATCGAACGTCTGTCACCGGATGGCTCTACCTATATGACGCCAGATGGCGGCGTACTGGCTGTTGAACACCGGCGGGAAACCATCTCGGTCAGGGGGCAGGCTGATGAAGTGCTCGATGTTCGCGAAACACGTCATGGTCCGGTGGTCTCTGATCTGGTGGGAAATATCGAGTCCGTTACCGGGTCGGGAACGGTCCTGAGCCTGTCGGCCGTATTTCTAGAATCGGACGATACAACACCCGATGCATTCTACCGGATGAACCGTTCGACCGACTGGCCTTCGTTCTATAGTAGTCTGGCGCGGTTTCAATCGCCGCAACAGAATATCGTCTATGCCGATATTGATGGAAATATAGCGTTCGCAGCCCCCGGTAATGTACCGGTTCGTGGTGCGGGGCGTGGCCGGTTTCCTGTGCCGGGATGGACAGGAGAAACAGACTGGTTGGGATACTTGCCGTTCCAGGAACTGCCATTTGCCTTGAATCCGCCAGCCGAACGAATTGTTTCCGCCAATAATAAAATTGTGACCGACGATTATCCGTATTTTATTTCCGACGACTGGGCTCCACCTTATCGGGCAAGGCGGATATTCCGCTTGCTTGATGCTCTGTCACCGCATACGGCGGAATCCACATCCGACATACAAATGGACTCTGTTTCGGAGATGGCGCGAGAACTGGTGCCGCTGATGACGGCCATAGCGCCCCGGAACCCACGCGCCGTCGAGGCGGTTGGGCGATTGGCGCGCTGGGACGGCACCATGTCGCGTGATGGCGTGGAACCATTGGTCTTTTACGCATGGCTGAAGGAGTTAAACAGGGCCATCTACGCGGACGAAATGGGGCCATTATTCAAAGATGTACAAGGATTACGCCCCCGTTTCATCGTGTCGGTACTGAAATTCAATCGTGATTGGTGTGATGACCAAGCGACATCGGAAACAGAAACCTGTGAAGATGTTCTTGAAGGAGCCCTTGTTCGCGCTCTGGCCGGTCTGGAAGTCGGTGGCAAGAACGGTGCGGGCATCAAGCGATGGGGAGAAGTTCATCAGGCGACGTTCCGAAATCCGGTGCTGGCGGCAATTCCAGTTTTTGGGGCCGGACTGGGGTTGCGGGAGGTTCCAGCAGATGGCGGAAATTATACCGTGAACCGGGCCGGTTTCAGGGTTGCTGATCCAGCGGCGCCGTTTGCCGATATTCACGGTCCCGGCTACCGGGCAGTTTACGACCTGGGGGACCTGTCGCGTTCCCGTTTCATGGTGGCGACCGGTCAGTCCGGCAATCCATTTTCCGAGTATTATGATAATTTACTGTCTGCGTGGTCGGATGGTCGTCATGTCACCATGGGCGGGGCACGTCTGGCGGTACAGGGAAATGGGGGGCAAGCGCTATTTCTATCTCCGACCCGCGACGGTGAAAATATCCTTCGTGCGGATGAGGATGGGCCACCCATTATTGAGAAAGTTGCCAGTTATGTGTTCGGTTTCCTGCGCACAGGGGCTGATTTGCTGGGCGCACAAGCAGACTAACGGCAACATGCGCCCGGAAATACTGGCCGGTCAGGCGAGCTTAAAATCGCCAGATCAATAGTTGTGTTTTCCGGGAATCATCCACTGTGCAGACCTCATGGGGCGGGTGGTCTGCAACATTGAACGAATTGCTGATTAACATGCTACCCGGGGACATTTCATTTTTTGCCTTTTCATACAGGCGCGTCATAGGCGTTGGTGATAAAAAGCAATAGACCACGTCAAATCCGGAAAAATCGATCTTCCACATATCCCTGTGAGACAGGGTGATATTGGGGATGGGATCAATCCACTGCCGCATTTTAGAAATCAACAGGGGGACCGGCGCGTTTTCCACGCCAGTGAACGCCATATCCGGATGCTGACCTGCGAGGTGCCGGAGTGTGCCTGAGACACCGCTTCCGAGATCGATAAACCGTGTCCCAGGTTTATCCGGTATCAGTTGTGACAGCATTTTCCATGTTTTCTGATTGGTCAGGTAGAGAGGAATTCGTTCTGATCGTACATTCCAGAATACGGCCAGTGTGAGAAGGAACGCAATCAGGTACGTCCAGCCGGGTAGATTGAGCGTCAGTGCACCAACAACGCCGGGAATAAAAGCTGCGTTGATGGGAGCCCACCAATCGGGAAGGCGCAACACAAACTTTCCCACCAGCGCCGCACAGACCCCGGCCAAGGTAACAGGCAGCCATATTGAATCCACAGGATAATCAGTAATTGTCGGAAATAACCGCCAAGTGAACAGGCCTGCGACTCCGCCCATAAGTTGTGCGAACAATGCCAGCAACACAGGTGACGGTATTCGGCTCTGAAGCATGCATGAAGCCCTTATGGATAGGCGTTTAATGGTGACAATCAAGTTTATAATATATGCGAACCCGAACGTTGCATAATCGGTTGAAATGTTTAAGAGTCTCTGACGCAGGTATACTTGGGAGTGTATCCTGTAAGCTCTTGGGGACCGGACCATAAAAATATGGACGGAACTCATAAAAACTTGATCGCAGTCCAAGGCTAAATTTCTATGTTCCTGATCATTGGTTCGATTATCGTTCTTGCGGCTGTGCTGGGTCCATACGGAGTCCACGGTAGTTACGGCGTCCTCTGGCAACCCATCGAGTTCATTATTATTTTCGGCGGTGCGTTCGGCGCGTTTGTAATCAGCAATCCAAAAAGCGTGATCATCGGGGCGTTCAAGTCGATCGGTCCCCTGCTCAAGGGACCGAAATACAAGAAAGATGATTACGAGGAATTGCTGGGTGTTCTTTACACCGTGTTTCGCCTGGCCAAGACAAAGGGCGATCTGGCGTTGGAAAGCCATATTGAAAAACCCGAGGAAAGCACACTTTTTGGTGCTTTTCCGGGGTTTCAAGGTGATCATCACGCACTGGAATTTCTTTGCGATTATCTGCGCCTGCTGACGCTTGGCGCGAATAATCCGCATGAGATCGAAACCATCATGGAATCGGAGTTGGACGTTCATCACGGTGAGGATCACGCGTTGACCAGCGCCGTCACGGCAGCCAGTGAAGCCCTGCCCGCGCTGGGTATCGTCGCGGCCGTCTTGGGCGTGATCATCACCATGGGTTCCATTACCGAGCCGCCCGAGATACTTGGTGGTCTGATCGGCGCGGCGCTGGTGGGTACGTTCAGCGGGATTCTCATGGCCTATGGTTTTGTCGGCCCCATGGCCAAGTCTTTGGAAAACATACTTGCCGCAGATGCAAACTATCTGAACTGTATAAAAGCCGGGCTGATGGGGCACATGCAGGGGTATGCTCCGCAGATTTCGGTGGAGTTCGCCAGAAAGACCCTGGGGTCCGGTGTTCGACCGACATTTATGGAAGTCGAAGAAATGATTCAGAATCTACCGACAGCATAGTTCCGGCAAGATAATCCAGGCGACCGCGACGGCGGCGCCCAACCACATGCGTGAGTGATATGGCCGAAGGCGCACCAACACCACAATCGATCATCATCAAGAAGGTCAAGAAAGGCGGGCACGCAGCCCACCATGGTGGTGCATGGAAAATCGCCTACGCCGATTTCGTCACTGCCATGATGGCCTTTTTTCTGCTGTTATGGTTGTTGAATTCGGTGACACAGGAATCTCTTGAAGGTCTGTCGAACTACTTTGCGCCGGTTTCCGTGTCTGCCAGCACCAGCGGCTCTGGCGGTGTTCTCGGCGGTAAGGTCATGTCCGTGGACGGCGCAGGGACATCTTCTTCGGGGCAGGTTTCCAATGTGACCATGGATTTGCCACCACCCAAAGCCGGCAGCGGGGGTGAAGAGAGTGCAGAGGTGACCGAAGACGCTGCCAAGAAAGCGCTTGAACAAATCGAGCAGGAACAGTTCGAGGAAGCCCAGGAAAAAATCGAGGCGAGTATCAAGGCGTCGGCGGAACTTGAACAACTCAAAGACAGCCTGATGATTGAGAATACGCCGGAAGGTTTACGTATCCAGCTCATTGATCAGGATGGCTTACCCCTGTTTGCCAGCGGTGGTTCGGTCATGTTGCCACACACCCGCGAGCTGTTGAAACTGGTTGCAGGTGTTGTGAAATCCATGCCGCAACAGCTTTCCATCTCCGGTTATACGGACTCCGTACCATTCCATACCGCCACAGGATACAGTAACTGGGAACTTTCATCTGATCGCGCCAACGCCGCCCGGCGCGGTCTGATGGACGCAGAGGTTCCCGAAGACCGGGTGTCGCGGGTGGTTGGTAAAGCGGCGACAGAGCCGTTATTGCCGGATGATCCAACCAACGCCAGAAACCGGCGGTTGAGCATTGTCCTGTTACGGGGGACAGGCGAGCCGATGCCGGAAGAGCCAGAAGCCCTGCCAGGCTTGAACGCCATCAAGCAGCAACAGCTTCTCGACAACGCCCGGCAAAAGTCCGACAGCGGTCTGTCCATTGATCTGGAGCCTATACCCAAGCAGACTATTGGTGAATAGCACCCGGATTCCGGGGAAGGCCGGAGATTTTTTTACATGCGCCATCAACGGTTGAAAAGCGTCCACTATTTCTTCACCACCGCCCCCCTGCCCTGTCCGTATCTGCCTGATCGCATGGAACGCCGCATTGTTACGGAACTGGCGGGCCGCGATGTTGAGCACATGCATGACGCATTATCCTTGAGCGGGTTCCGCCGCAGTCATGGTATTGCCTACGCACCGGCCTGCCCCACGTGTGACGCATGCATTCCCATTCGCGCGCTATGCGCAGACTATGCGCCGACCCGGACCCAGCGCCGGATCGAGCGCGCCAACAGCGATCTGAGCTGGGTCGAGTGTCCGGCGCAGGCAACCGAAGAGCAATATGCGTTGTTTGCCTGTTACCAGTTGGGTCGCCACGGCGATGGCGAGATGGCCAAGATGGATTTTGACGATTATCAGGCATTGGTGGAAGACACACCCATTGAGACCCAGCTCGTCGAGTTTCGTTCAGCGGATGAAAAACTGGTGGCGGTATGTCTTGTCGATCGAATCTGTGATGGCCTTTCCGCCGTCTACAGCTTTTTTGATCCCGATCTGGACCGCCGCAGCCTGGGTACGTACATGGTCATCTGGCTGATCCGGCGGGGACATGAATTAGGCCTGCGTAATGTCTATATGGGGTTCTGGATCGAAGCCTGTGGTAAAATGGCCTACAAGTCCAGGTTCCAGCCATACGAGATTTACAGGGATGGTCAATGGCTGCCAGGCGATGGCGCGCCAACAGAACCACAAATGGCCCTGCCCGGCATTATGGACATAGCTTAGGCCCTTAGACCATCTGCATCAGAGCCGTGTTCACCTGACTGATCTGGGCTTCAACCGAGATTTCCAGGGATGATGTGGGTCAATTCATCGACGTACGAACCGGTGTCTGCTGTTGGCGCATGGGGGCGCCTGGATGGTCTTATCCTTGCGTCGCGCCGCAATCGTCAATCGATGTTGGCCAGATCGAAATCATCGAGGATGGAATACACCGCCGGGACCAGGAACAGCACCAGCACCGTGGTCGCCATCAGCCCGAATGTCAGGCTGGTAACTAGCGGGATCAGGATCTGTGCCTGCAGGCTGGTTTCCGCCAGCAGGGGGAGAAGACCAACAATGGTCGTCAGTGATGTCAACACGATGGCGCGGAAGCGTGCGCAGCTGGCGAGGGGTGCGGCCTCGGCCACCGATTTTGTCTCGCCGTGATAGTGTTTGATGAAATTGACCAGCAGGATGGAATCATTGACCACGACACCAGCCAATGCAACGAAGCCGAGCATGCTGGGCATGGTGAAATCCAGTCCCAACAGAATGTGTCCGACAATGGCGCCGACCAGGGCAAAGGGTATGATGATCATCACGATCAACGGCTCGACATAGCTTTTGAACTGGAAGCTCAACAACAGATAAACTCCGATCAGGCCAAGAATGAAACCACTCAACATGGAGCGTTGTGTGGTCCGGGCTTCTTTGTCCTGGCCCTGCAACGAGATCAAAACGCCCGGATAGCGTTTCGCCAGCTCGGGAAAAAACCTTGTGGCGGTATCGTCGAGAATTTCGTTGGCATTGGCGATGGTGACATCGACATCACCCTGCACCGTCACCGTGCGTTGACCGTTAACCCGGTTGATGCGTGAAAAACCGCGCCCGGTTTCAATATCAGCGATTATCGTTAGCGGGATCAGGCTGCCATCCGATTGCGAGATGGTGAAATTATCGATATCGGACAGGCTGTCCTTGTTCCGTGGATCGATTCTGACGTCGATCTCATAGGATTCCGCGCCGCGTTGTATCTCGCTCACCGTGGTGCCGAAAAACGCTGCTCGAAGTTGATCGGCAATCTGACGGGCATCGACACCCAGGGTCGAGGCCCCGTCCTTCAATCTGATTCTCAATTCCGGTTTGCCGGGCCTGAGGTCATCAGTCAGGTTGGAGGTGCCACGATAGCCGCCGAGCCAATCCGTAAGTTCCAATGCGGCTGCTTTGAGTTCCCCCAGGTCGTTGCCGGTAAGGCGGATGTCGAAAGCAAGACCGGCCGGCCCAATTTGAGATTCGGTGAATTTTACAAATATGACATCGGCCAGTTCACCGGTCTCGATGCGCCACATGGCAATGATGTCGTCGATGCGGCTGGTTCGGGTTTCCGAATCTAGCAGATCGGCGGTAATCGTGGCCACGTGTGGTCCGGTTTCATTGGCGGTCGAGTTTTCATTAAATTTCGCGGCCACCTTTTCCACCAGAGCCTGACCGCCGGGTTGTTCAGGGCTCAGCTTGTCATTTATGCGTGCAAGGGCGGCGGTAATCCGCTCAACCACCTGTTCGGTCCGTTTCAAGGGGGTGCCTTGTGGCAAAAGAATCCGTGCTTCCATGACATTACCGTCAAGTTCCGGAAAGGCGGAGAATTTCAGCACCCCACCAGCAATACTACTGACGGCCAGAAGCATGAGGCCAACGGCAATACCGACGGTCAGATAACGCCACCGGACAGCTGCAACGGCGATTGGTCCGATCAGGTGGTCGCGTAACCAGTTGATAGCGTGATCGACCTTCTGCTGGATACGCGGGGGGGCGTCGGGAACCTTGTTCAGTGCATGGGCCAGATGATGTGGCAGAATCAAGAACGCTTCCACCAGCGAGACGACAAGGACGAACAACATCACAATCGGCACAACACGGAGAATCTGACCAAGATCACCTTTCAGGAAAGCCAGGGATCCAAATATGCAGGCTGTCGTAGCAAAGGAGGCAAACACACTGGGCAGGACCTGTTGCGCGCCTTCGATTGCCGCTTCAAGTGGCGGTTTTCCCTGATGGCGTTTTGTGGCGATATTTTCAGCAATAACGATGGCATCATCCATCAACAGGCCAATGACGATCAGCAGTCCGACCATGGTCAGCATATTGATGGTGTATCCGACTGCGACCATCAATGCCGCGGCACCCAGAAACGAGACCGGCAATCCGGCGGCAACCCAGAAAGCATAACGAAAACCAAAGAACAGCCACAACACCAGCAAAACCAGCACAAGGCCCTGGGCTCCATTGCGCAGCAGTAACTGCAAGCGGTCACGCACGATGGACGAAACGTCGTTGGTAACCAGCATCTCCATGCCCTGTGGGGCCGTTTGGCGTTCAAGATCAAGAAACGCATTGATGGCGTCAATTACCTCAAGCGTGTCTTCGGCTTCCGTCTTGGTGATATCCAGAATGGCAGCCGGTTTTCCGTTGAATAGAATCTTCGCCTCATCGAGATCGAAACGGTCGGTAATATTTGCAATATCACCAAGATGAATCTGACCACCGCCCCCGCTGGCAACGACCACCACGTTGCGAAAATCATCCGGTGTTTTGCGCTCGTCGGCAAAACGAATCAGCACTTCCTGGTCTTCTGCCTGGATACTGCCGGAGGGCAGATCAAGGCTCTGACGCTGGATAGCGAGAGCAACGTCGGAAATACTGATGCCATACTGCCTGATGATGGCATCCGGCAGTTCAATGCGAACCTGATGATCGGAAAACCCCTTGATTTCAATCTTGGGAATACCGCCAAAGCGCAGCATGCGATCCTTCAGTTCTTCCGCATAGGCCTTGAGGTCGGGCTTGCTGGCCGCGCCGGTAAGTGCGACGGAGGCGACAAAATCGGTTCGCCCCAGCTGTTTGACAACGGGGTCTTCTGCCTGGTCGGGAAAATCGGTGACCGCATCGATTTCGGTGCGCACGTCGGTTGAAAAACGATCAAGGTTGCCGCCTTCGGCCATTTCGATAACAGCGCGGGCAGAGCCTTCACGGGCTTCGCATGTCACCTCGGCGACATTGTCGATGCCGTCAATGGCGTCTTCGATGCGTTGACAGATTGATTCTTCGATATCCTCCGCTCGTGCTCCCGGGTTGAGCACCTGGATTTCGACTTTGTCCGGTTGAATCCGGGGGAAGGTTTCGCGTTGCAAAAGCGGGGCGGCAAACAAGCCGCCAACGATGAAGGCGGCCATCACCAGATTGGCGGCGGTGGGGTGGCGGACAAAATAACGGATCATGGATGTGCTTGCTCACCTGCGGCTTCCAACCTCAGCCGGTTCTGCGTCTGGTCGTCGGGTTGTGGGGTCAGCAGCATGCCGATGACGGCAGGGACCAGGTCGGAGACGACAATTGTTTCGCCCGGAGTAATACCTTCGTCGATGGCGGCAAGGTCGCCCTGAACCAGACCAATGGTAACCGGACGGATATCAAGCCTGTTGTCGGCATTTACGATATAGAGATTGCCGTCATGAAATGCCGCGCGCGGCACCACAATACGGTCCTCTCTGGCCTGGGTGCGAATCTCTATCTCCACGAACATGCCTTTGGTGAGTGGGGGGCGCTGACCTGGCGCGGCCTTGGCATAGGCTCCATCGACGGCAACGATAGCGCCGATGGTTCTGGTTTTCGGGTCAACCGTGTCGCTGATACGGGCAAAGCGGGCCGGCCATTCGATGATGTCGCTACCGGCGCGTAAGCGGACGATGGCTTCAAAACCGATGGTCTGAATGATTTGTGATAAGGACTGCGCAGTAATGCCGGTTGGCAAGCCATCAGCGATGCTGGCGTGAACCATGGAACGGAACTGGGAAATCGGAATTTGCGCTTCGACTTCGGCAACATCGAGACTGTCGGCCGTGACCAGGGTGCCACCGGTCTGGATGTATTGCTCAGCCTCGACAATGACTTCGGCGATTCTGGCATCGAACGGCAGCGTGATACGGGTACGCGCAAGGTCCAGCTCGGTTGATTCCAGTTGCGCCCGGTAAATGGCGATCTGCTCTTGCTGTACCGCGCGCTGGGTCGGCAACAGGCGCAGGGTATTCTCGAGGTCCTGGGTCCTCTTGCGTTGGGCAAGGGTCTCGCGCTGCTCAAGGTCGAGAGCCGATTGTGCTATGGCGCCGCGTTCAAGTAAATTCTGTTTCCGTTTGAGTTCGGCTTCACGCAGTTCCAGGCCGCGTTTTTCGATCATCAGCAGATCGGCAGTGTTGGTTTCAGTTACCTCCAGTTCGGCCAGTTTTGCTTCCGCTGAGCGGATATTGGCTTTTGCCTGTGCTATGGCAAGTTCAAAATCAGCTGGTGAGATGCGCACGATTTCGGTGCCGGCGGTAAGGATGGCGCCTTTCTTGAGTCCGGGGTGCACATAGATCACCTCACCGGCGACCTGGGCGATAGCGCTCCACACGGTGCCGGGGTAGACGCTGCCAAAACCGGTGACACGTGGCACGAGCTTGGTTTGATCGGCGACAATCACCCTGACGGCGCGGGCGCGTTCCTCGGGCAGTTTGCGCTCTGGCGTCTGGCGTCCGCTGGTCACATAGAACAAAACGGCAATCCCGATCAGTATTGGCGGAATAAAAAGTAACTTTCTGATCAATAGCCTGCCCCCTTTATACATATGCCGTCTGGCGCGACTCTTACGATCCGCGGGTGTAGGTGGTCTGAATGGTCATGTCCTTGCGTGGGCCATATATGGTCCATTGTGAGCGCCAGAGATTTTTGCTGACCAGCTCAAACTCGCCATTGTAGACGTCCGGGTTACACTGGTGGTGGGTGCGCCACAGACCTGTGCTCAGGTCAAGGTCATGGAATGCACGGCCATCGGTGAACGAGATCGCCGCACGGTGGTGTTCGGGAAATTGGTACATATAGCACTGATGCACCTCATCGTCGAAACCGGCGGTCTTCAGACGTCCGCTTTCCCGATAATCCAATTCGTCACCCTGTGGAGTAAACACGGCATGGCCGGTGAAACATCCAAGTGTATCATTGCGGCGATCATCAATTGACCGGGCTATTTCCCACGGACCTTCAAGATAGGTACGAAGACCGGTAGCAAGTTCTAGTCGCGTTTCCATTTCCTGATCAGTGTCCAGGCCAGAGGCATGAGCGCTGCGGCGAGCGCCAGTTTGGTAACATCACCCAAAACGAAAGGCATAAGCCCCCATTCCAGAATGGGTTTATCCCAACCGTAGAGTGCGCCAAGCCACACAAGGCCAGGGATATAAATCAGCGCGTTACCTACCAGCATGATCAAAACGGTGGAGCCAAAATGCCGATCCCAGCCACGTTCCGCCAGCCAGCCACATGCCGCCGCAGCGAGGACATAACCGATCAGGTATCCACCGGTCCCGCCCATCATGTAGGCAAGCCCAATCCCTTTTTCGGGGGTTCCTGCAAAAACCGGCAGCCCTGCCGCACCTTCTGCCATGTAGAGCAACAGCGTTGCTGTCGCCAAACGCCATCCGTAGCTCATGCCAATCATCAGAACGGCAAGCGTGCCCATGGTCATGGGTACGGGATAAAATGGTACCTGTATCTTGGCGCAGAGAGTCATCAAGGCGGTTCCCGCGAGAGCCATCAACACCGGGCGTAAAACCCGTGTAGAAGACTTCGTGTCCGGCCAGACGGTGGATAGCAACGTACTTTGTACAGTCATCGGGGATGTATCCTCACTTGCGTTCAGCGCCATAAATATCAGATTTCTCTGTTATATCCCATTTATTTACGAGACCCGCGACACACGATCAAGTGAAACGGTTTACCCGTGGAAATCCTTTGGGCGTCAACAGGCCCGCCTGCGCGCGTTTTCCGACCCAGGCGGCGACATCAGCTTCTGTGCGGAGACCGGACCCGGTTTGCCACGACAGGCCAGCGGCCAGGTTCAGTGTTTTGATATCGCGAAGCCCGCCATCCTTATAGCGTTGTACGATCACACCCCGTCCACGCGACATGACCGGCAGTTCATCAAGCGGGAAGATCAACAATTTGCGGTTTTCGCCCAGCACAGCAATAGAATCGGCATCATCTTCCACGATAACGCAGGCCCGTGCTTCTTCACTGGCCGAAAGGTTCAACACCTGTTTACCGTTGCGGGTTTGCGCAATTAAATCGTTTTCCGCGACCACGAACCCACGCCCGGAGTCAGAGGCGACGACAAGTCTGCGATCAGGCTTGTGGATATGGATGGAAATCACCTCATGGGCGTTGCCCAGATCAATCAGCAAACGGATTGGCTCACCGTGGCCCCTGCCGCCCG
>JAJFIE010000172.1 GCA_021775275.1 Rhodospirillales bacterium
AGAACAAATATGGCCGCGATCACGTCGCCCAGATTATCACCTTCGGCAAATTGCAGGCCCGCGCTGTGTTGCGCGATGTCGGTCGCGTGCTCGAAATGCCCTACGGCTACGTGGATAGAATCTGCAAACTGATCCCCAACAACCCGGCTGCGCCGGTGACCCTGTCGCAGGCCATCGATGGCGAGCAGGAATTGCAACGCCTGATCAGCGAAGACCCGGACGTCAACCGCCTGATCAGTATCGCCCGGCCACTGGAAGGGTTGTACCGGCATGCCTCGACCCATGCGGCGGGGGTGGTCATCGGTGACCGCCCGCTGGACCAGTTGATTCCGTTGTACCGCGATCCACGGTCCGACATGCCGGTGACCGGCTTCAACATGAAGTTCGTGGAATCAGCCGGACTGGTCAAATTTGACTTCCTCGGTCTGAAGACCCTCACGGTTCTGGCCAGAGCCGAAGATCTGGTCCGGGCGCGTGAAGATGTGGACGACATCGATGTCGCCAAAATCCCGCTGGATGATCCGGCAACCTTCGAGATGATCGGACGCGGCGAGACCACGGGTGTGTTCCAGCTGGAAAGCGCCGGCATGCGGGACGTGCTGCGCAACCTGAAGCCTGATGCGTTTGAAGATATCATCGCCGTGGTGGCGCTGTACCGGCCCGGCCCCATGGACAACATCCCCAGCTATATCAATCGCAAGCACGGCCGCGAGGAGATCGATTTTCTCTACCCGACGCTGGAAGGCATCCTGAAAGAGACTAACGGCATCATCATCTATCAGGAACAGGTGATGCAGATCGCCCAGGAACTGGCCGGGTATTCCCTCGGCAGCGCCGATCTGTTGCGCCGCGCCATGGGCAAGAAGATCAAGGAGGAAATGGACCAGCAGCGCCACGTGTTTGTGGACGGCGCGGTGGCCAAGGGCGTTCCGGAAACCCGCGCCTCGGAGATTTTCGATCTGGTGGATAAATTCGCCGGATACGGTTTTAACAAATCCCACGCCGCCGCCTATGCATTGGTGGCCTACCAGACGGCCTATATGAAGGCCAACTATCCGGTCGAATTCCTTGCCGCCTCCATGACGCTGGATATGGGCAACACCGACAAGCTGAATATTTTCCGCCAGGAGCTGGACCGGCTGGGGATCGATCTTCTGCAACCGGATATCAATTCATCCTTCGCCATGTTTTCCGTGGAACGGGCGCCTGACGGCGCCGATGCTGATACAGGTTCCATCCGCTATGCGCTCAGCGCGGTAAAGAATGTCGGCGCGGCGGCCATGGACGCACTGGTCACGGACCGGGAGGAAAACGGCCGCTTCAGGGACCTGTCCGACTTCATCAATCGGCTGGACACATCCCACATCAACAAGCGCCAGATGGAAAACCTCGTGCGCGCCGGGGCGCTGGACTGTTTTGGCTACAACCGGCGGCAACTGTTTGAAAACATCGAGCTGCTCATGCGTCACGCCAACGCGGCGCTTCAGGCCCGCACCGATGACCAGATGGGCCTGTTTGGCGGCGAGGCCGCGCCCGCCCAGGCATTTAACCTCTCGAACCTGGCCGACTGGCCGCCCATGGAACGGCTGCGCGAGGAGTTCGACGCCATCGGGTTCTATCTGTCGGCCCATCCGCTGGATGCCTATGAGACGGTGTTGAAGCAACTGAAAGCCCAATCGCTGGCGGAGGTTCTGTCCTCGGGCCGCGACGGCATGGTCATGCTGGGCGGCGCGGTGATCGGCAAGAAGGAACGCACCTCGGCCAAGGGTAACCGCTATGCCTTCGTGCAGCTCTCGGACCCCAGCGGGGTCTACGAGGTCACGGTGTTTTCGGAAATCCTCAACCAGTCGCGGGAATTCCTCGAAGTGGGTGAATCCCTGTTCGTCAAGGCCGCCGTGCAGTTCGACGGCGAGACGCCGCGGTTTACGGTGCAGTCGCTGGAGCCGTTAGCCCAGCGCGCCGCCAATACGGCCTGCGGCATGCGGGTGGTGGTGCGCGATGAAGCGCCTTTGGCGCCCCTGAAAGAAGTGCTGGACCGGGAGGGTAAGGGACGCGGCGAGGTCGAAATCATCACCCGTGTGGCGAACGGCGGCGGTCCTGCGGGGGGCGACGGGGGCGAAGAGGAGATCACCATCCACCTGGCCGGGCGATACGCCGTGACCCCGGTGGTCCTCATGGCGGTACGGTCCATGCAGGGTATTCTGGATGTTCAGGAACTGTAGGATCGGTCGCCCGATCCGGATTTCCCTCTCGCAGTGCGCGCATGGGGTCCATTATCATTTTTGTAACCCATTGATAGTCAACAAAATGTAGACTTTTGTCTACTTTTGTAGACATCCTTTTACCTACACTTTTGGGTAATTGTTTTGTTTCAAAGGGTTAACGAGGTTATTTTCCATAATAATGTAGACTTTTGTTTACTTCTGTAATTTTGAGTTGTTCATCGCAGTCTTTACGAGCCCTGTTTGATTGTGAGATTGGAAGACCGGTCAAAGAGTGTACCGGCTGACATTTTGCATATTCACCATGTCAAAGAGCATAAATTTGAAATAGGAAATAAAGCATATATTTGGTATTTTGTCAAATTTTTAATTGAGAAATGTGACGCCATCAAAATTCGAATAACGACAGGTTATATTCATGTAAACCGGGAACCGGAATTTGACATTATTTATCTTTAAAACAGCTTAGAGCGTGACGACGAGATCGGGCAGATCCTGCCTGATGGCCGCGATCACGGGATCCATTGAGATGACCTGGTGACTGTGGAAAACGCCCGGTGCCATGCGTCCGAATAGGAACTGGCGCGCCACCTCCGCTGCGACGACCGCCGTCATCCGGGCTTCCTCGCGGCCGATTAAGCCGATCATCAGCGTTTCCGAACCATCCTTGTTCCGGCCCGTCGCCCGCACCGCGACACCACATATGTCCGAGCCTATGTGGACATTCATGAAGAGCCAGACCGCGATCCTGCGCCACCAATGCCGACGCAGGAGCCGACCGAGCCCGGCGCGCGATGCGATCGCAAACAGCCAGGTCGAAACGCGATTCTCGAAACGGATCCACGTCGAGACGGCGGGGACGTCCAGCGTGCGTCCGATGACGTGCTGATCGGAGAAACCGAACCGGTAAGCCGGACGCTCGCCTTGTTGGCCGGGTATTCCGATTTGGATGCTTTCACCGAAGCTGCGCACCGATTTTAACCGGCCGTTCTCCCGTATCTCATAGGTAGCGTCCAGATTATCGAGCATCCATTCCACCGCCGCCCTGCCGTGGTGATCACCGAGGCCTATTTCCAGCAGGATGTCGATCCGTTCCACGCTTTCCATCCGGTCCCGCGCGGCAGCCGCCAACATGTTGGTAAGTCCCGGCGCGACGCCGACGCTGAGTATTGCCGTCGCGCCAAGCTGTTTTGCGAGGTCGTCAAGTGCCTCGACCTGAGAGAGAAAATCGTCGTTTGCGCTGATATCGATGTAGTGAATGCCGCGCGCAAGGCACTGCTCGACGAATCGTGTGTTGGTTTGGTCCAGACAAACTACAACCAGCGTGACGCCGCCGAGCGGGCCAAAATCGTTCGCTGCAAAGATATCGATCGCGCGCCCCTCGACGCCGTGCCCTATTGCGTCTGCCGCCGCCACGGATTTATCCAGATTGCGACCGGCGATGACCACCCGGTGCGGGAAGTTGGGCGCGAGCCGTTTGGCGATCGATTTTCCGACCTGACCATAACCGCCAACGATCAGAATCTTGTCGCTGCCGTTTAGTAGTGGTCCCATGGTGTCTCCGGTGTTGGTGCATCACTATAACGGATACCATCACATGCCAGGGCTAAACACCTAATCACAAAGGACATCTCCATCAAGCCCGCTAATGCCCCCTGTCGTTCCGTCGGGTCACGGATCAAACTGGCCCACGAATTCTCCTGACGCCTGAAAACCTGGATATCTGGGGATGCCATATTTGATTATACACGGGAATTCAGGGATCAAACATCTAGGCAGGCAGGATTCCCACATCTGTTTTCCTTGCCGCAGCTACCAACGTTTTGTCCAGTGTCGCCAGAGGAATGCCTCGCCGTATGGCGAGTTCAAGATAGGCGGCGTCATAGGTGGTCAGGTCATAGGTGTGGGCAAGTGATAAAATCTCTCTGAATGCGCGATCATCTGTTTCGGTATCTGTGATGATCGGCAGGCTCACGAGCAATTCCAGACAAGGTGTTATGTTTGCTGCCGTAATTCGCCCGCGTTTTTCAGCCTGGATCAGGACATTGCCGAGTTCCAGACGCCAGAGATTGGGAACGTGTGCAGCGCCATCCTTAAGCTGTTCCAGAAGATGTTCGGTTTCGGGCGTTGCTTCATCTTCGAACAGCCATGCAATCGCGACGGAACAATCGAGAATAAAACAGTTCATCGGCGACCTTCATTACGTAGGGTTTTCCAATCGAGACCGCCCAGTTTTAACCCCTTTCGACGGGATCGCAGTTCGTTGATGGTTGTCACTATCTCTAACCGGTTAACCTGCTCGGCGGGAACCAGACGTGCAACAGCTTTGCCCCGCTTGGTGATAAGGATCTCTTCGCCCCGGCTTACCTTGTCGAGCAGGGAGGAGAGGTGTGTTTTTGCTTCGAATGCGCCCACTTCAATCATGATATTTCACCCTGTTTAACTAGTTTAATAAACCAGTTTAAACAATTATAGTTATATTTTCAAGTATAGCAGTCACCCGAGTTTCGGGGGCGATCAATTCGGCCCGAATTGATCCACTCCTTATCTCCGCCGTTTTCTCTTGCAAACCATCCCGCACAGGGGTACACCACCCGCGATTTCGCGTGAGATCATGTGAGATCATATGACTTAAACACAACTTCACACACGGGCGTGTGGCCCTGACGCAAATTCGTCAGATGTCGCTCCGGTGTTTCTCAAAGATTTGAGGGACGAGGCCCGTGGAGGATTGAACCGGAAAAGGAAAGTTCAATGGCGTTACCTACGTTCACCATGCGTCAGCTCCTGGAAGCTGGCATTCACTTTGGTCACAATACCCGTCGCTGGAACCCGAAGATGGCCCCGTTCCTCTTCGGTGATCGCAACAAAATTCATATCATCGATCTGCAACAGACCGTGCCTTTGATGCACGCCGCCATGGTTGCCGTGCGTGACGTCGCCGCCGCCGGTGGCCGCGTGCTGTTTGTCGGCACCAAGCGTCAGGCCACCGAACGGGTCGCGGAAGCGGCCAAG
>JAJFIE010000173.1 GCA_021775275.1 Rhodospirillales bacterium
GGAATTGGCCGCAGAAAGCCATGTCACTGCGGATCTGGTCGTCCCGGTTCCTGACTCGGGTGTACCCTCCGCCATCGGTTACGCCGAGGCCGCTAACCTGCCCTTTGATCTCGGTATCATTCGCAATCATTACGTTGGCCGGACATTCATTGAGCCAAGCCACCAGATTCGAAATCTGGGCGTAAAACTGAAACATAATGCCAATGCGCCGGCTCTGAAGGGCAAGCGCGTTATCCTGGTCGATGATTCCATCGTGCGTGGCACGACATCCGTCAAGAATGTCGATATGGTGCGCCAGGCAGGTGCGGCAGAAGTTCACATGCGCATCGCCAGCCCACCGACCATGCACCCGTGTTTTTATGGGATCGATACTCCGGAAAAATCCGAACTTCTCGCCAATCGATTTAACCTGGCTGAAATGGCGGAACATATTGGCGTTGATTCATTGGCCTACATCTCAACGGACGGCATGTATCGCGCTGTTGGTGAAGAAGGTGGCCGACAGGAGGAGCGGAAATACTGCGACGCCTGCTTCACCGGTGATTATTCCATTACATTAACCGATCTGGACGCAGGTTTTCCCAAGCAACTCTCGTTGCTCGTTGAGCAGGACTGAAGCGTGACAGAAAAATCCGCAATAAAGGGTCGCCTAAGTGAGCGTATTGCCTTGATTACAGGCGCATCACGCGGCATTGGCCGCGCCACGGCCATGCTGTTCGCCCGTGAGGGCGCGCACTGCGTCCTCACCGCCCGAACCACCGGCGCTTTGGAAGAGCTGGATGATGAAATCAGCGCCATGGGCGGATCAGCGACACTGGTTCCTATGGACCTGACCGACTATCCGGCCATTGACCGCCTGGGCGCGGGCCTTTTTGAGCGATTTGGCAAACTGGATGTTTTGGTTGGGAACGCCGGAATTCTGGGCAAACTTGGGCCGGTCACACATACCGACCCAAAAATATGGGATCAGGTTATGGCCATCAATCTGACCGCGAACTGGCGGCTGTTGCGCAGCCTTGATCCCCTGCTCCGGCAATCCGATGGTGCGCGCGTTGTCATGCTCACCTCCAGCGTCGGAGCGATACCAAGGGCCTATTGGGGCGCTTATGCCATCAGCAAAGCCGCACTGGAAAGCATGACGTTGACCTACGCCGCTGAAATAGAAAAAACAAATGTCAGGGCGAATTTGCTGAATCCGGGGGCCACCCGTACCCGCATGCGTGAAGAAGCCTATCCGGGAGAAGACCCCGACACCCTGAAACCAACAGGCGATGTGGCAGCGGCAATTCTCGAGTTGTCCGTCGCAGAATGCTCAAGGCACGGCGAGAGAATTTCTCTCTGATCGTCAAAATTTTCTGTAGATCGTCAGTGGGATCCCACGATCCGCAACTCCAGACCAAATCCCTTGAGGGTCTTTGTAATCTGCTCGCCTGGATCCGTATCCGTGATCATCATTGATGCCCGTTCCGCGTTTTGTACGCGGGCGGAAGCCGTGACGTTAAATTTGCTCCTGTCAGCCAGAAGAACCGATGTTTTTGCCTGGGAAATCATGGTTGCCCGCAACTCCGCCGCACCCCGACTATAGTCCGTCAGCCATGCATGCGCTGATACCGCGCTGACACCCAAAAAGGAAAAGTCCGTGAAGTAGTTTGACAACATGGCGACGGAATCTGCGCCGAAGGTCGATCCTTCGTTTTCGTTTAATTCGCCACCGATCATGAACACCCGGTGCCCATTGCGACCGTACAGCTTGCCTGCTACCTGCAAATCATTGGTGTAGACGGTCAGGTCACGATGGGATGCGAGGGAATCAGCCAGGCACTGGGTCGTCGATCCGGAATCAATAATCAACGAGCAACCATCCGGCACCAGTTCGGCCGCCGCCTCACCGATGCTGCGTTTACCTTCGATATTGACGGAAAGCCGCTCCGACAGACTGGGCTCCATGGAGCTATGAGAGAGCGCCCCGCCATGGGTTTTCCGCAACCGGCTCTCATCCGCAAGTTGTGTAATATCCCGGCGGATGGTTTCGCGGGATACACCGAGGTTCCGATGCAACTCGGTGACGGAAACCGATCCCCGTGCGTCCAGCACTTCGAGGATTCGGCTGCGCCGTTCTTCTGCAAGCATGTTTGTTCGGGCCATAGTGCCAACGACTTACCTGCCAGATGCGCGTGATGTCAAGTTGGCCCATGCATCACGGATGGCGTCACGGAACCTTCACCTACCTGACACTAATCCAGATTAGATTCCACATACTCTCACAATTTACTTTCGCCGGGTTGTGCCATGGGAATAAGTTTATGTGACCAACCTAACGATAATATGGGTTTTGACTGAATCCGGGGTATGAAGCATTCCAACCATGAATAAGACACCGAACACCGGAAAATCGCATGGTGAAGGCGACAGCAATCTCAGTCCGAACCGCCAGAACTGGGAATCCGGGCACGATCCGGAAACCCGTCAATTGCTTGACGAGGACTCCCGGTATTTCCTGCATCAGAATCTATCAACGCCTTGCCTGTCAGCCGTTCGAAAGGCTGAGGGCATCTGGATCGAAGACGCTGCCGGTCGGCGCTATATGGATTTTCACGGCAACAACGTTCACCACATTGGCTATGGCCATCCACGCCTGATCGCTGCGGTGAAGGCACAAATGGATGAGTTACCGTTTAGCCCCAGACGGTTTACCTGTGATCCGGCTGTTGATCTGGCACGGAAACTGGCCGAGATCACGCCCGGCGATTTGAGCAAGACCCTGCTTGCCACCGGCGGCTCTGACGCCATCGACATGGCCCTCAAGTTGGCACGGATCGCTACCGGACGGCACAAAACCATATCTTTCTGGGATTCCTTCCACGGTGCAGGATTTGGCGGCACCAGCGTCGGTGGTGAGCAGTTGTTTCGGGGTGAGCCTGTTGGGCCTCTGTTGCCCGGCACGGAACATGTGGCGCCATTTGCCTGTTATCGGTGTCCCTATGGTCATCGGGATCAGGGTGAGCAGAAGAATTTTGAGACCTGTGGCCTGGCATGTGCCGAGATGGTTCGCTATGTGCTTGAAAAAGAAGGCGACGTGGCCGCTGTCATTGCCGAGCCTGTCCGTGCGGTGCCCTATACGCCACCACCGGGATTCTGGGCATCGGTCCGCGCCGCGTGCAATGATGCAGGCGCCCTGTTGATTTTCGATGAAATTCCTAACGGCCTGGGCAAGACCGGACGCATGTTTTCGTGCGAACACGATGGCGTGGTGCCCGACATGCTG
>JAJFIE010000174.1 GCA_021775275.1 Rhodospirillales bacterium
TCGAGAACATCCACACCGCTGAACGCCACTGTCTTTATACGCGCAACCATTTGTCCCACCCTGCGACCAATTTGCCAGAGTGTAGAGACGAAGGCGCGACGTTTGCTACCTTTAATTGTGAAAAGAGCGCTTACGCCAGCTTCCGCTCAATGGCGTCCCAGATGTTCTTTTCCAGATGGACTCCATCATACCCGGCGATCTCCTGTAGGCCGGTGGGCGAGGTCACGTTGATTTCCGTCAGCAAACCACCGATCACGTCGATGCCGACGAAGATCAGGCCACGCTCCTTCAACGCCGGTCCGATCCGCTCGCAAATTTCCATATCGCGGTCATCCAGGCGGGACGCCATGGCCTGTCCGCCCACATGCATGTTGGACCGGGACTCGCCCTCCGGCGGAATACGGTTAATCGCGCCGGCGGGTTCGCCGTCGACCAGAATAACCCGCTTGTCGCCCGCGCGAACGGCGGGCAGGTATTGCTGCACCATGACCGGCTCACGCGAGCTTTCAGCAAACATCTCCAACAGGGAATTCAGGTTCTCGTCGCCGGGCATGATATGGAACACGCCAATGCCACCGTTGCCGTACAGGGGCTTGACGATGATGTCCTTATACTCGTCACGAAATGCGGCGACCCGTGCGGGGTCGCGGGTAATGAGTGTTGGTGGCATCAGGTCCGGAAATTCCGTCACGAACAGCTTTTCGGGGGCGTTGCGTACGTGGGTTGGATTATTGACCACCAGTGTTTCGGGGTGAATATGGTCCAGAATGTGTGTCGCTGTGATGTACGCCATATCAAACGGTGGGTCCTGACGCATGAGAACCACATCTACCCGGGATAAATCCAGTTCGCGAACCTCACCGAGATCGTGGTGGTTGCCGTGTTCGCGGCGCACGGTCATTTCTTCGGCCATGGCGACCACGCGTCCCTGATCCAGCGACAGGCTTTCCGGCCCGTAATGATACAGCGTGTAGCCACGCTCCTGCGCCTCCAGGGCCAGCACGAACGTGCTGTCGCCGGTTATATCGATGGAGCCCACATGATCCATCTGAATTGCAACGCTCAAACCCATGAAGTGCCCTTTTTGTTCAGTTCCAGGTGGCGCGTGTTATATCAGCCTGTCGCGCAGGTCCTGCAACAACACCGACGCGCTATAGCGGCTCTCGGTGCTGGTGTCGAGGCGCAGGAATTCTTCCAGGGCCCAAATGGCTTCACGCACATGGTCAAGACGGGCATGAATCATGCCAGCTTCGCGCCATAGCGATGATGTCTCCGGCGCAAACAACAGCATGGTTTCAATGACCCGGAGCGCCTCGTCAAACCGTTCCGCACGAAGATGGCGGACCTTCAGGTTATTTTCCAGGCGAAGCAAAATCTCCCGGTTACCAATTTCCCGATACTGATCGGGAGTCAGCTCAGCTCCCAGACCAGCGCCAACTTTCAGCAGATCCCGCATATCCTTTGGATCGAGCACGCGTCCGTCGTCAAACGGATCGAGGATGCGGCGTTCGGCGGCGACTTCCAGGCGGACCAGGAATCTTCCGGGGAAATCGATGCCTCCAGCAGACCACCCCTGAGCCCGCGCCACATGAATATAGAGAATACCCAAAGCAACCGGCAGGCCCCGTCGTTCATCAATGACAGTGGCGAAGTTCGCAGCCTCCAGATCGTCGAAAGTTTCATCATCGCCGCCATAGCCATACCGTCTGGCAATAACCTGCACCAGCGCCTCGACGGCATGATCAACGTCAGGGTTCTTTCCGGCGTAAACGCCAACTTCCTGGACCAGGGTTTCCAGATGTCGGAGATAAGGCGCCAACGCCGTCCCGGCGCGGTGCAGGCCTGCAATATCCAATGCCGCAGCCGCCAGATCAACGTCGTCGTCTCCGATTTCTCGCAGGTCCTGCAGGCGCGCACGATTGGCAGGCGGCAGCGTCACGCACCGCCATCCTTCACACGCACGTGGGTAATAACCCGCCGAACGCGATCTATTCCCCGGGCGTAAGCAAGCACGCGGTCAAGCTCCACCTGATCCTGGGCGATGCCGATCAGATAAACCACGGCGTTGACGGTCTCAATACTGTAGTTAATGGCTAGGATGTCTTCGTCGAACGTTATCTTTGTCTGTAACTGGGCTGAAATCCACGAATCATAGGCAAATTCCACAATGCCTTCCTGATCCCTGATCTGGATTTCGTTCAACACATCCTTAACACCATCCACGCCCCAGGCCAGACGAACGGCATTGGCGCGCAGGTCTTCGTTTTCTATCAGGCCAGTGAGCAGGACCCGGCGTTCATAAACCTCAATACCGATGTTTGTCGCCAGCGTCGCATCCGCTTCCAGATAGGCTATCCTGATCTGGGTGGCGAGTTTGGTGTCCCTGGCAACACCATCAACGCCACGCTCCTGATACGCGGCAACGCCAACGGTTGCGCCCGCGCCGACAATAGTGCCAGCACAGCCGCTCACCATGGCGATCAGTCCGAGGCAGGCAAGCACACGGTTGATGACGCCTATCGGTCGCGGAATGGTAAATCGGCGCATGTCAATAGGGCGCATAGTTGTCCGTCTCCTGCGGTCTACGAATTATCACGGGTTGAGCAGTGTCGGTACCGCTAAGTTAATCGCCCGGACGCCATGCGTCCACTATGTGTATAGGCCAGTTACGATACCAGGGACCCCGAATGACAAGCAGCGCATCAAAACGTATGTCGAAATGGGCCAGATCAGGGCGGTTTTGCATAAAGACCTCGGCAGCGCGGATGATCCGCGCCTTTTGATGTGGGGTTATGGCCGCTGCTGCCGTTGCGCCGTCGTTCCGTGCCTTGACCTCAACAAAAGCAAGGATATTGCCGCGGCGGGCAATAATATCAATCTCGCCGACAGGTGTGCGGTATTGGCGCGCGACGATCCGGTAACCTTTGAGCCTTAGCGCCCAGGCTCCCAGAGCTTCACCGAAACCGCCAAAGGCCAGGGCCGTTTTTCGATCTTGGGGCACGATCAGTCGTCGCCGTTTACTTTATTGTTCACCGCCAGAGCGCGCTGATAGATTATCTGGCGCGGCAGGCCGGAAACATCCGTCACTTCACGGACGGCATCGCGCAGGGATGCGCGCTTCAGCGCGGTAGCCAGCAGCGCGTCAATTTCACCGTCATCCATTTCTGGCCGGTCCGGCGGTGGACCGATAACCACGACAGCCTCGCCTTTCGGAGCGACTCCTCCGGCATAGGCATCCGCCAGCTCTTGTAGTGTTCCACGCCGGGTCTCTTCATACAGTTTGGTTATTTCCCGGCTGACGGCGGCATCTCTTTCGCCCAGCACGGCAGCCATATCTGCCATTGAGGTCGCAAGCCGTCGTGGGCTTTCCAAAAGAACAAGGGTGGAGGGAATGGTGGCAAAGCTCTCCAGCAAGGCGCGCCGTGGACCCTGTTTGTGGGGCAGAAATCCACCAAAAAAGAAGCGATCTGTCGGTAGTCCAGACAACACCAGCGCCGCCAGAACCGACGATGCGCCGGGCAGCGTGGTAACGGGGATGTCTTCTTCGATGCACGCGCGCACCAGTCTGTAGCCAGGATCAGAGACCATTGGCGTTCCGGCGTCGGAAACCAGCGCCACGGTTTCGCCGCTTTTCAGTCGTCTGATCAGACGTGGCAGGGCTTTTTCAGCGTTGTGTTCATGATAGGCGCTCAACGATGTATGGATGCTGTGTCGGGCAAAAAGCCTGGCGGTTACACGGGTGTCTTCACAGGCGACCGAGTTGACGGCATTCAGGACCTGAAGCGCGCGGAGCGAAATGTCATTCGCATTTCCGATCGGGGTTGCAACTATGTACAGCGTGCCGGGGGCAAGGCCGGACGCAGCGAGCGGGGCGCCATCGCTCGCTTGTTTACTCCGTGGCGCGGTGTCGGTACGCTGTGCCGGGTCCGGGGAGCCGGATTGTGAAGACGCCGAATTGTTTGAACGGGATGAACGATTTCCAGCCGATGGTTGACGTGAATTATTATTCGAGATGGTCTTTTCTCGGGCCATGGCGTTCCCGGATCCTCCTGCTGGGCATTCTGTTGGCGCTGCCTGCGTGCCAGCTTCTTCGAGGTACGGGCATGATGCAAGAGGGAACCGAGCCCGTCGCCAGCCCGGAGCCTACGATAACGTCATCAACACCACCGACGACCGGATCAACAGTGGCGGCGGGTGAGGGGGGTACGCAAACGCTGCCGACGTCTTCCGGATCACGCCTTCCCACCCCCACACCATCAACCCAGTCGGCTGTGGTGAGCGACGCTGAGTCCGAATGGCGCAAGATGCTGGAGCCTTATTTAAAGAGCGGCACCCAGCAACAAACGGCCGCGCCCAGGGAGCCCGAAGCCGCCTTGCCGCCCCTGCTGCCTTTAAGCGGCGGAGCTGCGCGGGTTGGCATGCTGGTGCCTCTGTCCGGAAAGACCGCACCCTTGGGGCAAGCCATGCTGAATGCGGCCCAGATGGCCATGTTTGATTTTGCGGATACGGACTTTGAGCTGTTACCCCATGACACGGCGGGTCGTCCGGAAGACGCGTCTTTCGCTGCCACCATGGTAATTGGCGATGGCGCCAGCCTGTTGATCGGGCCGCTGCTTGCTCCCTCTGTCCAGGCCGTTGCGCCAATCAGCCGGGCTGCCGGTGTCCCGGTGATCGGTTTTTCCAGCGACCGGACCGTGGCCGGAAACGGCGTCTACACCATGGGGTTTTTGCCGGAAAATGAGGTTGAACGGGTCGTCACGTATGCCTTGGGGCAAGGCCTGACACGGTTTGCTGTCCTTGCGCCCGATGACGCCTATGGTGCGACCATTGTATCGGCGCTAAGTGCAACAGCGTCGCGCTACGGTGGCTCGGTCGTCGATCTGGCCTACTACCATCCGTCTGGCGCTGATATAGAGGCCGTGGTGCGACGGCTGGCGGATTACGATACCCGCCGGGAAGCCCTGGAGAGGATGCGCGAGGAACTCGCAGGTAAAGATGATGAATTGTCCAGAAAAGCGCTGGAGCGCCTGTCATTGCTGGAGACCCTGGGCGACCTGCCGTTCGATGCCTTGATGATCGCCGATGGCGGAGACCGCCTGCAACGGGTCGCCGCCATGCTGCCGTTCTTTGATATTGATCCGAAGAAGATCCGCATTCTCGGAACAGGTCAATGGGATACCCGTGGAATCGGCACGGAACCGGCATTGATGGGCGCATGGTTTGCCGCACCACCGCCCACCGCCCGGCAATCGTTCGAAAAACGCTACCGCGATCTGTATGGCAAACCGCCACCCAGACTGGCAACCCTGGCCTATGACGCCATGGCGCTGGCGGCGGTTCTGGCCCGAGGCGATAACCCAAATCCTTATGCACCCGAGGCCATCATGCTGCAAAGCGGCTATGCGGGGCGCGACGGCATCTTCCGTTTCACCGACATTGGAACGGCGGAACGAGGCCTCAGCGTGCTTGAGGTGGAACAGCGTGGAAACCGCGTTATCGATGCAGCGCCCAAAGGCTTTTCTTCCCTGATAAACTGATCGTTTTTAATCAGAACGTACTTCAGATAACATGGATTTCGATTTCGCCGATGCCCTCGATTCCGCCTTTAATGGAATCACCGCGTTGGACAGGTCCGACGCCCGCGGGCGTTCCGGTCATGATCAGGTCGCCGGGCATCAGTTCCACGGATTGTGACAGATGCCAGATGGTTTCCGGGACGGCCCAGATTTGCTGGGCGAGATCGCCATCCTGTTTGATGTCGCCATTGACGCCAAGCCAGATTCGGGCTTCGTGCGGATGGCCTATGTCACTTGCGGCGCTGAGGATGGAACACGGTGCAGCATGATCAAAGGCTTTGCCAATTTCCCACGGGCGACGCATTTCTTTTGATTTGGCCTGTAGATCACGACGGGTCATATCGATCCCGACGCCATAGCCATAAACGTGGTCCAGCGCATGGGATTGTTCGATATTGCTGCCGCCCTTTCCAATGGCGACGACCAGTTCGATTTCGTGGTGAACATCCTCTGACAGTGGTGGATAGGGAAAATCACGGCCGCTTGGCAGAATGGCATCCGTGGGCTTTTGAAAGAAAAACGGCGGGTCTCGCTCATCATTACCCATTTCACGGATGTGATCCGCGTAGTTCCGGCCCACGCAGTAAATCCGGCGAACCGGAAACGTTTTTTCCGAATTGTTGACGCCAAGGACTGTTCGGGGCGGAGGGGGGACGACGTATTCTTTCATGGGAAACTCCACAGGATTAATTTCTCGAGGCCGGCTTCTCTATTCCGCCAGTAAAGCCGCGATAACGGAATT
>JAJFIE010000175.1 GCA_021775275.1 Rhodospirillales bacterium
GCATACATGAATGCGAGACTTATCGCTTTTCGAACCAGCCTCCCCGCGCTTACCCTGGGCAGAGACACGACTCTCGACAGGGGTGGATTGTTCCGTATCATCCGGCTCTGCATCGCCATTGTCTCTACTAGAGAAACCCTGTCGAAGTATTACCATCAATGCGGCCCCGGTGGCGCCAATTCCGCCCGCGACAATCGTCAGGAAAATGCTCGCCCCCCAATACCCGGCGAACAACCCCGAAGGGCATCCGCGCACAGGCAGAGCAGACCAGCATGGCCCAAAAACGGTGAGCAACCACTGGCGTAGTCAATCTCCGCTCCGTTCAACAGGTCCCGACAAACCTACCAAGGCAAACTCCCCGGGGACTGATAAACCCATGCCACGTATATTGCGTAACTCGCACCCTGATTCGCGACTGTTTCCAGAGAGAACTTCGGAAACCATCAACGTACCCCGGCCAGACTTTCCCGCAACGAACGCCACGGTTCCGTCCTGCACGGCCCCTTCTACCGTCACCCCGTATCCGTAGACACCGGATGTCAGTTGGAAGAACGCCAAAGCAACGCTTTCACGTACCCATGAACCATGAAAGCACCTGAGTACAGGATCAACGTGGAAAACCCGTATAACAGTCGAATTCTGTGCATAACTCAGACGGTTACACACAGTTGGTTCACACGTTTTCCACAGGGCGTGGTGGAAAAGAAGCCTAACGCTTTGGTAGATCAGGGTTTCACCTGTTCCCGTCTTCATTGGGTCGGCGGCATCGCGACGTCGCTCTTCGACAAGGCTCTATGTTGACCGAATTGCCACGAGGTCGATCAGAATTTTCTATGGTATACCAATGGGTAAGCGTACAGGTTTGTAAAAAATAGTTCCCGTACAGGGCCGCATGACGTTGACTTGCCCCGGGTCAAAGCTTACCAATGATACACAACGTTTGTATGTATGATAGGGGCGAAAGGACGAAGACATGGCTGCCACGAACAGGCCACTCTCTCCACATCTTCAGGTCTATCGCCCACAAATCACCTCCATGCTATCCATCCTGCACCGTATCACCGGAGTGGCGCTTGGGCTGGGCACCGTCCTGTTTACTTACTGGCTCACTTCTGCCGCATACGGACCGGATGCATTCCACCGGGCACAGGGATTAATGGGGTCATGGTTTGGCCTGCTTGTCCTGTTCGGATTTACCTTCGCTCTCTACTACCATCTGTGCAACGGCATCCGTCACATGTTCTGGGATATAGGCATGGGGTATGAGATGACGACCTTGCGTAAATCAGGCCTGTTTGTTGTCCTGGTTACAATCGTCATGACAATAGCGACGTGGGCCTACATCTGGTCCCGCGCAGGAGGTTCGTAATGGAAATGCGTTCTCCTCTGGGCCGGGTTCGCGGTCTCGGTTCGACCAAATCCGGCACGCAGCACTGGGTGGCCGAGCGGGTTGGCGCCATTGCCCTTGTGCCTCTGTCACTGTGGTTTATTTATTCGGTGGTCGCCCTGAATGGCGCAGACTATGTTACCTTCAAGTTATGGCTGGGCGAGCACGGCAATGCGGTGCTGATGATCTCGTTTGTGGTGGCGCTGTTCTATCACGCGAAAATGGGCCTTGAGGTCGTCGTTGAAGATTACGTCCACCACGAAACAGCCAAGGTTACCACTCTTTTTATTATTAGGTTCGCCACTTTTTTGAGCGGACTCTCATGCATCCTTGCGACTCTTCGCGTCGCATTCATCGGATAGACGGAATACGCATATGAGTGCCGCTTACGAAGTTATCGATCATAAATACGACGTGGTTATCCTTGGCGCGGGCGGTGCGGGCCTCCGCACCACGCTGGGCATGGCTGCGGCGGGCCTGAAAACCGCCTGTATTACGAAAGTCTTTCCCACGCGCTCTCACACGGTCGCCGCACAGGGCGGCATCAGCGCGGCGCTCGGCAATATGGCTGAGGATCACTGGGAATGGCACATGTACGACACTGTCAAAGGCGCTGACTGGCTGGGTGATCAGGATGCCATCGAATACATGTGCCGTGAAGCCGTTCCTTCTGTTGTGGAACTGGAGCATATGGGCGTACCTTTCTCGCGCAATACAGAGGGCAAGATTTATCAGCGCCCCTTCGGTGGGCACATGCGGAACTTTGGCGAAGCACCGGTCCAACGCGCCTGCGCGGCGGCGGACCGTACGGGCCATGCCATCCTGCATACGCTTTACCAGCAGTGCCTGAAACATAACGCCGAGTTCTATGTGGAATACTACGCTCTTGATCTGATTATGGGCGATGATGGCACCTGCGAAGGTATTGTCGCCTGGAATTTGGATGACGGCACAATCCACGTGTTTCGCGGCCATCAGATTGTACTGGCTACGGGCGGGTACGGTCGGTCCTATTTCTCCTGCACCTCGGCGCACACCTGCACCGGTGACGGCAATGCCATGGTCGCACGCGCCGGTCTGCCCTTGCAGGATCACGAGTTTGTGCAGTTTCATCCGACCGGCATCTACGGTTCAGGCTGCCTGATCACCGAAGGGGCGCGCGGTGAAGGCGGCTATCTGACCAATTCAGAGGGTACGCGTTTCATGGAAAACTACGCACCCACGGCCAAAGACCTGGCCAGCCGCGATGTGGTCAGCCGCGCCATGACCATTGAAATTCGCGAAGGCCGCGGGATTGGCCCGGATAGTGATCATATTAACCTGCATCTGGAGCATCTGGGATCCGATGTCCTGCATGAACGGTTACCGGGCATTACGGAATCGGCACGCATCTTCGCCGGTGTTGATGCAACCAAAGAGCCAATTCCGGTCCTGCCCACAGTGCACTACAACATGGGTGGTGTTCCAACCAATCATATGACGGAGGCCCTGAACCCGACCAGTGACAACCCGGATGCAACGTCACCCGGCCTGATGGCTGTCGGCGAGTGCGCCTCGGCCTCGGTCCATGGCGCCAACCGGTTGGGCACGAATTCGTTACTCGATCTGGTGGTATTTGGCCGGGCAGCCGCCATTCAGGCACGCGAGCTAATCAAGCCCGGTACGCCGCTGCGACCTTATCGGGAAGGCTGTGCCGACAAGTCGCTGGCGCGTCTTGATCGTCTGCGCCATGCGAAGGGTGGCACGCCCACCAGTGAACTTCGCCTCGGCATGCAGCGAATCATGCAGAACAACGCAGCGGTGTTCCGCACCAAGGATGTGCTGGAAGAAGGGTGCCGGGAAATTGACAAGGTCTGGGACGGCATGTCGGATATCGGCACCTCGGACAGGTCCATGATCTGGAACTCCGATCTGGTGGAAGGCCTGGAGCTTGAAAACCTCATGGTCTGTTCCTTGGCGACAATATATTCCGCTGTCGCCCGACAGGAAAGCCGGGGCGCCCACGCCCATGAAGACCATCCAGACCGTGATGATGAAAACTGGATGAAGCACACCTTGGCCTGGGTCGATGACAATGGCAAAGTTCGCCTCGACTACCGCCCTGTGCATACGTACACGCTGACCGATGAGATCGACTACATCGAACCCAAAGCCCGGGTCTATTAAGGCCGACTATACCGAAAAAAGGCGTTAATCATGGTTGAATTTAATCTTCCCGCCAATTCCCGGCCCACTAAGGGCAAAGTCTTCAAGGCCGAGCCGGGTGCGGTGAACATTCGTCGTTTTCGCGTCTACCGTTACGACCCGGATTTAAGCGATAATCCGCGGATTGATACCTTTGAGGTTGATCTCGACAAGTGCGGCCCCATGGTCCTTGATGCGATGATCAAAATCAAAGACGAGATTGATTCAACACTAACTTTCCGGCGGTCCTGCCGTGAAGGCGTATGTGGGTCCTGTGCCTTTAACATCGATGGCACCAATACGCTGGCGTGCACCAAGCCGCTTTCCGAAATCAAGGGCGATGTGAAGATATACCCCTTGCCCCACATGCCTGTAATCAAGGATCTGGTGTGTGACCTGAACCAGCCTTATGCCCAGTATAAGGCCATTGAGCCCTGGATACAGGCGGATACCCCGGCGCCAAACCGCGAACGGCTGCAAAGCGAGGAAGAACGCGCAAAGCTGGACGGTATGTGGGAATGCATCCTGTGTTTCTGCTGTCAGTCAAGTTGCCCGAGCTACTGGTGGAATGGCGATCGCTATATGGGACCGGCGGTCCTGTTACAAGCCAATCGCTGGATACAGGACAGCCGGGATGAAGCAACCGGAAACCGGCTTGATGAGCTGGACGATTCGTTTCGCGTATTCCGCTGCCACACCATCATGAACTGCACCAATACCTGCCCAAAGAGCCTCAACCCCGGCAAGGCTATCGGTGAGATCAAGGAAGCCTTGTTCAAGCGGCAGTGATCCAAATCGACTCACACGAGTCCTGCGGATATTTCGGGGAATCTGACATGGAACGTTGTTCCTTTTCCCGAAGCTGAATCAAACCAGATTTCACCATCCATCATGCTTACGAGGTTTTGCGTGATCGCCAGTCCCAGGCCGGTCCCGCCCTTGATGCGGCTGTCGGATGCATCGACCTGTTTAAACTTCTCGAAGATGGCATGTTGATGCTTCTTCGGAATACCAACCCCGGTATCCGCAACTGATATGGTCACGGCGCCATCATCACAGCCAATCGTGATGAGGATCTCACCTCCTGCATCCGAAAACTTGGCCGCATTGGACAACAGGTTCGTCAGAATCTGATCCAGACGGTGGGAATCCACCTGTATCCAGACCTCGCGATCAGGTTTCGTGATGCGGAAATGTACATCATACTGTTCGGCATAGGCCGCATTCGCCGTCACCGCTTGTTTGATTTGTGTGCATACTTCAAGCGGCTTTCTTTCGACATCCAACTGCCCCGCCTCGATCTTCTGAATATCGAGAATGTCATTGATCAGCCGGACCAGCCGTTCGCTATTGTTATGGGCAATTTCCAAAAGTCCTGAAGATTTTTCCGATACCTCACCCGCCGCGCCGGATTGAACCAGTTTGATAGAGCCAAGAATGGACGTCAGAGGCGTCCGCAGCTCATGACTGACAGTAGACACAAACTCCGTCTTCATCTGCTCCATCTGCATGCGTTCGGTGATATCCGATGCCACATAGACAACGCCGGTTTCCAGACCATCTTCATCCTGAACCGATGATTTTGTCCACAATAATGCCTTGGGTTGGGCATGCTCATATTCATAGATGCCTTCCAGATACCGCAAGCCGCCGGTCACGCGGAGAAAATCCCATGGGTCCTGGCCATTACCATACCGGTCCGCACGAATAGCCGTAGCGATATTGGTATTCTTGGTCAGGTCACGCGATGCCAGAAACCGCTCCGCCTCCAGATTCAAGGTCACGATTTCCCCACCCGACGAGGTCACCAGCAGGAGTTCGTTCAGGGAGTTGAGGATGTTGTCGAGATAACTTCGAGACGTGGTGGTCTGCTGCAATGTTTCCAGCATGGTATTGAAAGTGGCGCCAAGGGTCTGAAGCTCACGGGGGCCCGTTACCGCGACTCTCTTCTCAAAATGTTCCGGTCGGGAAATGCCGCCGAGAATAGATGACAGTCTGCGCAATTCCCGTGATGACAGATAGGTCGAATAGACAATTGCACCGACAAGAGCCGCCAGAGCTGCAATACCTGTATAGATCAGGAAGGTGCGAAGCTGATAGACGGTGCTATAGGCTGCTGCTTTCTGTTGTGCGGTAACGATCTCCACACCAGGAAGCAGTGAGAGGGAGTGCCGGATTTCAATCCAGTCGTCTGGGGAGTGTTTTCCGGGGACATCATATACTGACAACGAGTTATCATGTGCTGCGGATGAATACAGAACGTTCACAAGTTCAACAACCACATCAA
>JAJFIE010000176.1 GCA_021775275.1 Rhodospirillales bacterium
GCCCTGGGCCAGCTTGCCGAACAGCAGTTCTTCGGCCAGTGGCTTCTTGATGTGTTCCTGAATAATACGGCTTAAGGGGCGTGCGCCATAGAGCTTGTCATAGCCCTTTTTGGCCAGCCATTCGCGAGCGCCGTCGGTCAGCTCGATCATGACGTTGCGGTCTTCCAACTGAATTTCCAGCTCCATGACAAACTTGTCGACCACGCGTGTGACGATTTCCGGCGACAGCGCGGCGAACTGGATGATGGCGTCGAGGCGATTGCGGAATTCCGGGGTGAACATTTTTTCCACCGCTTCCGTATCTTCGCCGACGCGCACCTCACGCTCAAACCCTACGGGCGGCTTCGCCATGTCCGCCGCGCCCGCATTGGTGGTCATGATCAGCACAACATTGCGGAAATCGACGCTCTTGCCATTGTGGTCGGTCAGCTTGCCGTGATCCATGACCTGTAACAGGATGTTGAAGACGTCCGGATGCGCCTTCTCGATCTCGTCCAGCAGCATCACCACATGGGGGTTCTGGTCCACGGCGTCGGTCAGCAGTCCGCCCTGATCGAAGCCCACATAGCCCGGCGGTGCGCCGATCAGGCGCGACACCGAATGGCGTTCCATGTATTCGGACATATCGAAGCGCACCAGCTCCACCCCCATGATATGGGCCAGTTGCTTTGCAACTTCGGTTTTGCCAACGCCGGTGGGGCCGGAGAACAGATACGAGCCGATGGGTTTTTCCGGCTCACGCAATCCGGCGCGGGCCAGTTTGATGGCGCTGGACAGTGCAGTGATAGCATCGTCCTGACCGAACACCACGGTTTTCAGATCACGGTCCAGGGTCTTCAGCGCCTCGCGGTCATCTGTCGATACCGACTTGGGCGGAATGCGCGCGATCATGGCGATAACATTTTCCACGTCCTTGACGGTGACGGTCTTGCGGCGTTTGTTCGCCGGCAGCAGCATGCGCGATGCGCCGACCTCGTCAATGACATCAATGGCCTTGTCAGGCAGCTTGCGATCCGAGATATAACGCGCTGACAGGTCCACGGCAGCTTTTATGGCATCTGCCGTGTAGCGCACTTTGTGGTGTTCTTCAAAATAGGGCTTCAGGCCCTTGAGGATTTTCACCGCATCGTCGATGGATGGCTCGTAGACATCGATCTTCTGGAACCGGCGCACCAGGGCGCGGTCTTTTTCGAAATGGCTACGGTATTCCTTGTAGGTGGTGGAACCCATACAGCGCAGCGTTCCCTTTTGCAGGGCCGGTTTAAGGATATTGGATGCATCCATCGAGCCGCCCGAGGTAGCGCCTGCGCCGATCACGGTGTGAATTTCATCAATGAACAGGATGGCGCCATCCGTGTTTTCCAGCTCGCTCATGACATTTTTCAGGCGTTCCTCGAAATCACCCCGGTAGCGCGTGCCTGCCAGCAGAGCACCCATATCAAGGGCGAAAATGGTCGCATCGGCCAGTACGTCCGGCACATCACCCTCTACGATACGTTTGGCCAGCCCCTCGGCGATGGCGGTCTTGCCGACGCCCGGGTCCCCCACATAGAGGGGGTTGTTCTTGTTCCGGCGACACAAAATCTGGATGGTGCGATCGACTTCGTTGGCGCGGCCAATCAGCGGATCAATCTGTCCGGCGGCGGCCTTGCTGTTGAGATCCACACAGTATGCTTCGAGGGCCTCGCGCCCCTGCACCACCACACCTTCGCCTTCTTCCGTCTCCTCCGCGCCGTGGACCGTGCGGGACTCGTTGTGCCCGGGAATTTTGGCGATTCCGTGGGAGATATAATTGACGGCATCCAGTCGCGACATGTCCTGAACTTGCAGGAAGTAGACGGCGTGGCTTTCCCGTTCGGAAAACAGCGCCACAAGAACATTGGCGCCGGTGACTTCTTCGCGCCCCGATGACTGCACATGAATGACGGAACGTTGCACCACCCGCTGGAACCCGGCCGTGGGCTTCGGCTCGGCGGCATCTTCGGAGACGATATCGAACAGTTCGGTATCGACGAAGGCCAGCAGCGCTTCGCGCAGGTCATCGACAACGACGCCGCAAGCATTGAAAACGGCGATGGCATCCGGGTCTTCCGAGAGCGACAGCAGCAGATGCTCCAGCGTCGCGTATTCGTGGCGACGCTCTGTCGCGTGGGCCAGTGCACGGTGTAATGTCTGTTCCAGGTTTCTTGATAACATCGTCTGGTGTCCTCTGCCCTAGTCGTCGCCGTCTTTTTCGATGGTGCATTGTAAGGGGTGCTGGTTCTGGCGTGCCAGGTCCATCACCTGTGTGACTTTTGTCTCGGCGACCTCGTAGGTATAGACGCCGCAGATACCGACTCCACGCTGGTGGACATGCAGCATGATCGTCGTGGCTTCCTGCTGGGACTTGCCAAAGAAGTGTTCGAGGGCATGAACGACAAACTCCATAGGGGTATAGTCGTCATTCAGCATCAGAACCTTATACATGGATGGTTTTTTGGTTTTTGGTCGTGTCTTCAGCGCCAGACCGGTATCCGGTCCGTCATTGTCAATATGTGATGGCGGCTGCGGCCCTTTGTCCGGCCCCGCCATGACGGTGTCCTGTTGCTGTTCTGTCGTTTTCATACGTGGCGTCACTGCCGTAGTTCCTAAAAAATCCACCAATAGTATGACATATGAGCGTGTCCATGAGAAATGCCCTGGATCATCGCCGCGATAATCTAATATATGGTGACGAGGCGCCCGGCGAAAGGCCCTGCGCGGCATGTTTTTTTAGCGACCCTAAACCGCGCCCATATCCAGCGTCATCCAGGCATCGACGACGGGATCACCCGGTGGGCGGGTGCAGGCGAGTTCCAGATCAATCATGCGGTGACCTGTTTCATCATTCAGGTATTTTCGAGCCACTTTAATGTCGTATATCAGG
>JAJFIE010000177.1 GCA_021775275.1 Rhodospirillales bacterium
GGTCCCTGACGCAATTTTTCCATGATTTGATGTTCGGTTTTTCCGGGCTTGCGGCCTGACGTGGCATCTCCCGGATCACGCAACAGGACAGCAAAGCGCCCATCGTGCGCGGCAGGCACTGGCCGGTCCAACTGCTTCTTCAGCAACTCAAGGGCCTCGGGGTGTTCATGAACCAGCAGGGATAACGGCACCACCCGGCGCGGCCCCAGCAACACGTTGGCGTATTCGTCGTGACTTACTTCGCTGTCGCCGCCGAGACCATAGGTGCGGACGTTGACGGCTTCGACCATGGTGCGCCATCCACCAACCATGGCGCCGTCTCGATTAACCGTCGGTCGGCCGTTCTCGAACAGCACCACATCGGTCGTGGTCCCGCCCATGTCGGACACCACGCCGCTGGCCTCGCCGGAAAGGTGGCTTGCGCCAATGACGCTCGCCGCCGGGCCGGACAGGATGGTCTCCACCGGGCGTTCCAGTGCCGATGCTGCGGAAATCAGTGAACCGTCGCCCCGCACCACCATCAGGGGGGCTTTGATGTCACGGGCCTCCATCATGCCCTGTACGGAGACGATGAGGCCCTGTAACAGGGATACCAGCCGCGCATTGATCAGCGTGGTCAACGCCCGGCGCGGCGCATCCAGGTTGGAGCTAAGCTCGTGCGAACAGGTCACCGGCTTGTGGGTCATATCCCGGATCAGGTCGCGGGCCCGGTCTTCATGGGCCGGGTTGCGGACCGAGAAGTATCCGGCCACGGCGAACGCCTCGACCTGATTATCCAGGTTACGAATAGCGGTTTTTAACGTTTCTTCGTCCAGCGGCTCGGCTTCTTTGCCGGTTCCGGAATGGCCGCCACGGATAAATACAACAGGGCCGTCGCCAACCAGGGCGCCGAGACCGGCGCGACCGAGAGCGCGTTCGTCCTGACCGATCATGATCAATGCTGCGGGCGTTGCGTGGGCTTCGACCATGGCGTTGGTGGCCAGCGTTGTTGAGACCGAGACCAGCCGGGCGGCGGTCACATGCTCGGCGGGAAGCTGGCTCAGGGCATTGCCGAGACCTATGGAAAGGTCCGCCTTGGTGGTCAGCGCCTTTGCCGAGGCGAGAACGCCTGCGTCTTCGTCATAGATCACAGCATCCGTATAGGTGCCGCCGGTGTCAAAGCCGAGTAGAATGGCCATGAATTTTTCACTCCCCACACGCGCCATTTGACGGGTGTGCTGTATTGACTTAAGCCCCTTATAATCACCGAATTCCCGATCCGCCAAGCAGGAACAACAACGATGGCTGAAAAGACAGAGATATCAAAACCCGGATCGATCACATTGGTCACAGGAGCCAGCCGGGGGATTGGCCGTGCCATTACACGCGCACTGGTCACAAAAGGCATGCGTGTCATCGCTACCGGTCGCGATATGGACCGGCTTCAGGTGCTCGGGGATGAATTGGGTGATCTGGTATTTCCGTGCGTTCTTGATGTTTCGGATGGTGACGCTGTGACCGCCTTGCCCGGATCACTACCGGCAGAACTGTGCCAGATCGATGTGCTGATCAACAATGCAGGCCACGACGTGGGTGGCCGCCGATTATTTCAGGATGGCGAGGCCAATGAGTGGGTTTCAATCATTGAGACCAACGTCAACGGGCTCATGCGTGTGACCCGTGCTGTGGTTCCGGGAATGCTGGAGCGCGGCCATGGGCATATCATCAACATGGGATCAACATCCGGCCTCTACACCTATGCCGGTGGGACGGCCTATAATGCATCAAAATTTGCTGTGCGTGGTTTTACCGAAGCACTGAGGAAGGATTATGCGGCCACGGATATCCGGGTGACGGAAATCCTGCCGGGGATGGTGCGGACGAACTTCGCCACTGCGCGCCTCAAGGGTGACGAGGAAGGCGGGGATGCCTACTATGACAATGCCGCAGCCTGTCTGCTGCCAGAAGATATTGCCGCGAGCGTTATTTTCGCACTGGAACAACCACCGCATGTGAATATTTCACAATTGGTTGTTGAGCCAACACGGACACATCAATAAAGCCCGGAGACGTCCTGCGCCATGGCTGATGGCCATATCAGTGTTGATCAAATTGAGGTGGGCGAGAAACCTTGCGAGCTGGTTGTGACCTGGGAAGACGGCGCATCATCGCGGATCGATCTGAGCGGTCTGATCGCCCGCGACCCTGAGTTCGCGGGGCTCGCCATGCCTGAGTTGTTCGCCCAGGTCAGCGCCGCTGATTGGGGCTGGGGGGCGGAATGGCCGGGCGGCATCAGTTGTTCGGCACGGGTCTTGTCCCGTCTGGCGCGGGACCAACACCCCTGGAGCACAGACGATTATATCCGGTGGCAGGATGATCTGGGGCTGTCCAATCAACAGGCCTCCGATGTGCTGGGGGTGACCACCCGCACCATCGAATACTACCGTTCCGGCAAACCCTTGTCGCGGACGGTACAGATCGCGTGCATGGCGATTCGCGATGATTCGGCCTATCTGGATGCTTTCTACAAGGAGCGAAAGCCCGGAAGGCCGCCGCGTCAAGACTCCTGATGACCTGACGCCCTGTTCTCCGCTATACTCACTCCCTTGAAAAGGCTGCCCCGATAAATGTTGTTTGGCCAATAAATGCAAACGCACACCCGTCAACCCCATAACGGCCACAATGGATATAACGGCCATAAACCTCGTATGGTGGATCTGGCTGACCATTTCCTTGAGTGCGGTAAAATTGGACGCTACCTGACAGTGGCTGACGAAAGCCGGTTTGTTCTCACCGATGATTTCGGTGCGGATGCCGGGATGGCTTCTATTGCCACAGCGGCGGCATCGGTATTTTCCCGCGACGCGCTGGTGGCGCAGGCGGCGCTGATTCCTTTGGGTCTACGCGCAGCCAGAGCTGAAAGCCGCAAAACCGATTTGTTTGAAGAACTGTTTACGCTGATCGAGAACACCGCCCTGAGTCAAGAGGTGCGCGGCAGTGCTGAACAGGTCCTGAAAGCCGGTTTCCGCGAAGACCGCATCCGTGATCTGGAAAGAGAGCTGGGTGGCATGATTTCACCGGCCCGCAAGCGTTACCGGGCCTTTCTCGAAATTGTCCGCCAACTGATGGAAAAGCGCATTTCCGTTTCCGGCTTTCGAGACGAGTTTCTTGATTTCACGCAGGCTGTGGCGGGAAAACTTGATTTTGGAATTTTCAGCTACTGCCTGGACAGGATTTTCGCCAATCCGCAAATCCCCATGAATGCAAAGGGCGCGCTGGTTGCTGAAATTTTGCTGTTTCCACCCCTGATCCGCCGCGAATTGCTGACCGACATTCTCAGCCGCCCGGAGCAGGAACGCAAATTTGTGGATTTTGTCCGCAGCACCATTGAGCGCGAAATGGACAATGAGGCGGTCGTCGAGATTTATCTTCTCGTAACCCTTAAGTCATCACGTCTGTCTTTGCGCGAAGTCGAAAACATGTTCATGGAAAGCACGAAATCGGCGTTTCATGACTTGGGCAATGGCAACACCGCCATGCGGTTTGCCTGATCCGGATTCCTGGAAAGACATTTTCCTAAAAAAACATCCCGAGGACTGTTCCGGCAAGCGCCGAAGGGCCAAGGGCTACGGTGGGCCAAGGGGGAGTGCGTCCGATCACGGACCCGTAACCAATAGCTTTTCCAGTCCCCGGGATTTGCTTTGACGACGCACCGGCTGTCGCCATTGCTCCGAAGTTGATGGAAGCGTAGCGCCAATGACATTTGTGCGCCTTGACTTGGATCAAGCGGCGAAAAATTATTGATGATCGATTACATGGGTGTTTCCGAGGGAGGCCCGAGTTAGTTGTCTGTATCCAGCATGGGTTTGAATTCGTCGTATTGCATCACATGGCAGTAAATCATATTGATGATTTCCAGTTCGTTGTAGTGCAGATCATCCGTAGCGGCGGCGCAGCAATCTTCCAAAACGATGACGTTATAACTCTCGTCGGCGAGGCTGCGCACGGTGGAAGACACGCACTGGTCTGTGAAGATTCCGGCAAGGACAACATTCTTGATGCCCATGTTATGCAGAATTAGACGCAGGTTCGTGCCGGTCAGCGCGCTATCCGTGGTCTTGCAGACTTCGATTTCTCCATCAACAGGGCCAATGTCGTCCACCAATTGGGATTTATGGGTGGTGTGCGGCATCAACAAATAATTCCAGCCGGGTTTTTTCTGGCTCAGAGAGCGGTCGCGGCCATCTTCCTTCAGACAGGCGATCCGTGCGAACAGGCATTCCATACCGTGGCTGCGGGAATCAGCCAGTGCCCGTTTGGTGTTGGGGATAACGGTATTCCACATCCGTTCGTGGAACGGCGTCCACGCGTCGTACTGAGCCAGTTCGTCGGGCGAGAGAGTGTTGCGGTCAGGTCGATCCATGTACTCGTTCTGGATGTCGATGACCAGTAAGGCGGTTTCCTCCGGGTCCAGAACCATATCCTCGGGTTCCGGGGCGCCTTGGTAGTACATTGACCGGTAAGCCTGCTTCCAACTCATTGACGTTCTCCGTTGTGTGGATTTAGGGTTTTGGCAGATTTCCAATGGGATACAGCCGATTGACGTGACCCATCTTGCGGCCCGGTCGGGCTTCTGCTTTGCCATACAGGTGCAACGCAGTCCCTTGTTCGCCAACAAAATCTAGCCAGCCATTCACATCATCGCCGATGAGATTGCTCATGATGGCGTCGTGATGGCGCTCGGTTGAGCCAAATGGAAGCCCCGCCACAGCCCGGACAAACTGTTCAAACTGGCTGGTGACACAGGCATCCATGGTCCAGTGACCGGAATTATGCGGACGAGGTGCAATTTCGTTAATCATCAATTCGGAACTGTTCCGGGTGATAAACATTTCCACGGCCAGCAACCCGATAAGGTTCAATTCATCGGCAATGGCGAGAGCCGCGCGTGTCGCCTTCATGCTCATGTTTTCCGGGATATCGGCAGGCGCGCGGGTGATGTCGAGAATGTGGTTTTTGTGGCGATTGTCAACGGGCGGAAACGCGGCCCACGATCCGTCCGCACCACGTGCAACGTTGATCGAAATCTCCATGGCCAGATCGACAAACGCTTCCAGAATGGCAGCATTTCCACCTGCGGCGGCGGAGATGGTGTCCCATGCGGCCTTTGTATCGGTTTCAGCGCCAATCAGGGCTTGCCCCTTGCCGTCATAGCCAAGGCGCGTTGTTTTCAGGACCGCAGGGTAACCAAATTCCGTTAGTGCGTTTTCCAAATCACTCAGATTGCGGACGGCACGGTATGGAGTCGTGGGAATACCCAGACCATTGATAAAATCTTTCTCGGCCAACCGGTCCTGGGAGATACGGAGGCACTTCCAACCCGGTCGCACGGGTACGCGTTCGGCGAGGACCTGAACGCTTTCAAACGGAATATTCTCAAACTCGAAAGTGACCACATCCACGTCGTCGGCGAAATTCTCAAGTGCTTCCACGTCTGAGTAATCAGCGATGGTGGCAGCGGCGGAAACCT
>JAJFIE010000178.1 GCA_021775275.1 Rhodospirillales bacterium
TCCGACATGGTCAGGGCTTCCTCCTGATCATGGGTGACGAAGACGAACGTAATGCCGGTTTCGTTCTGCATCCGCTTTAGCTCGATCTGCATTTCCTTGCGGAGTTTCAGATCCAGCGCTGACAACGGCTCGTCCAGCAACAAAACCCTGGGTCGTGGCGCCAGGGCCCGGGCAAGCGCCACACGTTGTTGTTGGCCACCCGAAAGCTGCGATGTTTTCCGATCACCAAGAGATTCCATCCGCACCAGCGCCAGCATATCCTTGACCGCACCATCAACTTCCTGTTTCGAACGCCCCATCATTTCCAGACCAAAGCCAATGTTTTCACCGACAGTCATGTGTGGGAACAGGGCGTAATTCTGAAAAACTGTATTTACCGGACGCCGAAATGGCGGCAGATGACCTATATGTTCACCACCGAGTAAAATGTGACCAGCGGTGGGATGCTCGAAGCCTGCAATCATGCGCAACAGCGTGGTTTTACCGCATCCCGATGGTCCCAGCAGGGTAAAGAACTCATTCTCCCGGATGGTGACCGAGACATCGTCAAGCGCACGAACCGTTGTATCTCCGCTGCCAAAAATCTTTGTGACGTTTTGCGCTTCAACCGCACAAACGCCATCGGAGACAGAAGTGCCCTGAGAATCTTCTGCATTGGTACCCATTAACGCTCCCTTGGGATATGTTTTATTTATTGGGCCGTGGTAGTTTCCAACCCATAATAGTATGATTCAGGATTGATAACCATATACCCCCAATGGGCTATATTGCTGACCGGTAATATGGAACGATTTTTTGCTGTTAATGGTTGCACCCTGATACCATATCTACCTTGAAAACAAGAAGATATGGGGCCAAAAACCATTAACTAACGAAGTCGCTCTATCCCGCCAAAGTGCACGGGTTCTGTATATTAAAGATGATCCGCTATATGGTCACACAATTGCTTGCGACCCTCGGTTACACGGTCGAATTGGTCAAAAATGGCGCGGATGGGATGGCGGCATTTGCCAAGTCGGCCTATGGCATTGTCGTCGTGGATTACCAATTACCAGACATGACCGGAATCGAGATTTGTCGTAAATTGCACGACCTTGCATCTTCACTGCCGTTGGCAGTGGTTCCCGGTCAGGGTAAGGCGAGCACCTATGCAGAGACACCCGCTAACAAGGTGGAAACCACCGACGGATAAATGAATACCTTCCAGCACCTGATCGACAATTTCCTGTCACCCGAAATCCGAAAACCCCCTAGTTCCCAAGTGCGTCCCTGATCCAGGTATTCAGCGATACCAGCGAATGCTCGCTGTTAACACCATAGTTTGGATCAACCACCAGCGGGCCTGGCTCATATCCCTTGCTCATCAGGCCTCGTTGCACGGAATTGACGATGCGAACATCCTCTTCGACCGTCGTCGTGCGATCTTGCTCCGCCAGCGCGTCGATAATCTCCGCATCGCCCCCGTCAACCGTATACCAGCCACGGTAAACCATGGTGTTTGCCGCATCCACCGGTTGGAATAAATACGTGTTCAGCACATTGCCGGGATAAACCTGAAAGGAAAAGGACGGCCACAGAAACCATGAGCTATAATCGGTCGCATGGGCATTGGCGTCCTTGTCGATGGCATAGGTCATGCGGTCCAGATTGGCTGCGATCGTCGTATGGCGCAGGCAGTGTCCCTGCGGACGAATATCATAGGTTTCAGGATCGATCACACCATTGGCGAAGGTCGGGTGATTGATGGCGCAGTGATAACATTCACTGTAATTCTCCACTGTCACTTTCCAGTTGCAGGCCTCTTCCACGGGAACGGTTTTATAGGGTTTCAGATCGTCAATCTGTGGCACATAGGCACGCAACTGCTGCTCCACATCCGGATACCATTCCGACATGGCCCGCGCTTCCTTGTCGAGGTTGACGAAGATGAAGCCGCAGAAAACTTCCAGACGCATTGGCGAAATACAAATCCGGGATTTATCAAAGCCCGGCACATTCTCCGTATTGGGCGCACCCATCAGGCGGCCATCGGTTGTGTAGGTCCAGGCATGATAGGGACAGACGATACGTTTTACGCGCCCAGCGCCGGAAAGCAGTTCGTGGGCGCGATGCGGGCACACATTGTGAAAGGCGCGAATCTCCTCGCCGTTACGAATAACAAACAGGCTCTGCCCCAGTAAATCGACGGTGAAATAATCCCCCGCATTCTGGACCTGCGATACATGACCGACATACTGCCAGGTGCGGAAAAAAACGCGCTCTTTTTCGCGTTCGAAAATTTCGGGATCAGTGTAGTAGTGAGGCGCCAGCGCCTTTTCCATACCAGCATGGGACATGGTCAATTCTCTTCTCTCCAATAAACACCCAGTTCTTCGCGTCGCCGGTGATACTTCTCGATACTCTCCACCGCAGTCGGACCGGCGCCCGCGACGACAAACGCCATCAGAGTTTCCAAAAACGCCGCAGCTCCCACCGTCGAAGTAAAGAACTGTGGCGAGTCCGTCGGGATGACAAAGCCGTAGTCTGCTGCCAATAAAACCGGCGAAGCCCAGGTATCGGAAAGCCCGATAATCGTGAGCCCCTGCTCCTTCGCAATATGCACGGTGTCGACCACCTCTGAACGGAATGGCTGGAAAGTCATGGCGACCAGAACATCACCCGGCCCGGCCCGCGCCATATCATCAATGGGCAGACTGCCGTCACGGGGAATAGCATGCACCGTGTCCAGGGCCATATTGGCCAGATACGCAAAGTTGTGAGCCAGTGCATAACCAAGCCCCATACCCAGCACATACGTAGTGCGCGCGCCAACAACTGCACCTGCCGCTACCTTGATGTCGTCGGCGGTGATGTCGGTGAACAGTTCCTGGACGTTATCAAATGCAGACGCCGCCATTTCGCCCAGCAGTCGCCCGTGCCTGCCACCCTGGGCGACTTCCTGTAGCCACCGGGCCTTGTCGGGGAAGTCCTCCCGGCGTTCACGAAGCGCTTGCCGAAAGGGCTGACGGAAATCCTCAAATCCCTCAAATCCCACGGCCCGCGCCATGCGCACCAGTGTATTGGGCTTTACCGCCGCCGCATCCGCCAGTTCCCGGATGGAAGCGATACCTACCTCATGGGGGTTATCCAATACATAGGATGCCGCCTTGCGTAACTGTGGACTCATGTCGGGCAAGGTATCCAGAAGGCGATCAACAACCGGCTGCGTCACACTGAATGCTGCGCCGCCGGAATCGGTTATTGGTACATATGTATC
>JAJFIE010000179.1 GCA_021775275.1 Rhodospirillales bacterium
GCCGGATATCCTGCAACTGTATTCGATCAATTCGCCCAACGGCATCAAGGTGGCGACGGCGCTTGAGGAACTGCACCTCGCCTATGAGCCCCACCTGATCAACCTGTGGGAAGGCGAGCAGCATACGGCGGAATTCCGCACCATCAGCCCGAACGGGAAAATTCCGGTGATGATCGATCCGGATGGCCCGGATGGCCGGTCCGTCACCATGATGGAATCGGGGGCGATTCTTTTGTATCTGGCGGAAAAAACGGGAAAGCTTTTACCCGAAGACGCCGTGGCGCGGAACGCGTGTCTGCAATGGCTGTTTTTTCAGGTCGGCCACATCGGCCCGATGTTCGGGCAGTTCGAGCATTTTTATCGCCGTGGGGATGACAACAACAGGGATACCTATGCCATCGAGCGGTACCGGGCGGAATCGGTTCGGTTGCTGGGGGTGCTGGAGGCGCGCCTGCATGACCGGTCGCATATTATGGGCGACGGGTATACCATCGCCGATATTGCGATTTTCCCCTGGGTATCTTCCATGCGGCGCATGGCGGAGGGGGGATTGCCAATGGCGGATTTCCCCCGTGTCCTCGAATGGCATACGGCCTGTACCGCCCGTCCGGCATCGCTGACCGGCGCCACGGTATGCGCCGTCCCGTGAGCACGGAATAATGAACTGAGAGGCGCGCCCGTTATGTCTGATCCGATTGATTTCTACTTCGATTTCTCCTCGCCCTATGGTTACTTCGCGGCGGCGCGGATCGATTTTGTTGTTGCGCCGTTCGGGCGCGATGTGCGCTGGCATCCCATTCTGCTCGGCCCCGCCATGGATAAAAGCGGTAACCAGCCCCTTATCAAACAGCCAGCGAAAGGCGACTATTCAGTCCACGACTGGGAACGTCTGGCGCGGTTCATGGATTTACCGTGGGCTTTGCCGGACCCGTTTCCCATCGCCACGGTACGCACGGCGCGGGCGTTCTACTGGATATCAGAGACGCAACCCGATTGCGCCAAACCCTTCGCCATGGCGGCCTATCGCGCCTATTTCGGTGACGGTGCGGCCATTAACGATGCGGATGTTGTCGCGGATATCGCTGCCGGCGTCGGGCTTGACCGCCAGGCCGTGTCGGACGCCATCGAGACGCCCGAAATCAAGCAACGGCTGCGGGACGAGGTGGATGCGGCCCTGGCCAGGGGGGTGTTCGGATCGCCCTTTGTCATTGTCGACGGGGAGCCCTTCTGGGGGGCGGACCGGTTCTGGATGATCAAGCGCTGGCTGAAATCCGGTGGGTGGTAAGGCTTCTGACAGGAAATGACGGTAAACATCATTAAACTGTGTGTTGGCGTGGAGCATGTTTCGCAGCTTGAAATGTGGCAGCGTCAGCGGGCCGAAGCGGCGCTGAAATCCCGGAAACCTTTCACGTTGCAGCATCTGACCCGGAATACACCGCGACGAAAGGACGAGGTGCTGGATGGTGGATCGCTGTACTGGGTCATCAAGGGGCTTGTCCAGGTGCGCCAGCGGATCATCGCCATTGAGCCGTCCCAGAGGGAAAATGGCGAGCCTGCCTGCGCCCTGGTGTTTTCGCCGGAGCTGGTCCAGACGGAGCGCCAGCCCCGCCGGGCTTTTCAGGGCTGGCGGTATCTGGAATCGGAAGACGCGCCGCCGGACCTGCGGGGTGGGGGGGATACGCGGGATTCCCTGCCGCCGGCGCTTGTCTCGGAGTTACGCGATCTGGGGCTGTTGTAAGGCGCCATGTCATTAACACATAACCAATTGTTCATTTTTGCGATCTAGCTTTTGCTTGGATATCGTCGGTAAAATTATATTGTATGCATTGTTGATCTATATGAAGATGGGAATCAAATATCAACCAAACCGGATGGTAGCTGCAACACGCTTCAGTGTGTATAATTGGTATCGGGGGCCACGTATCGGATATGGTTGATTACAGCCTGGAACGGCTCAATCTGCTGGTTGTCGATGATAACAAGCACATGCGTGCGCTGGTGAAATCCATTCTGCATGCGCTTGGTGTCCGCAGTGTGCATGAGGCCATTGACGGTGCGGACGCGTTCAAGGAACTGCGCCACTTTCCCGCCGATCTGATTATCTGTGACTGGAACATGGAACCGCTGGACGGTCTCGACTTCGTCAGGCTCGTTCGCACCGGCGCCGACAGCCCCAACCCTTATGTCTCGATCATCATGCTGACCGGCCATACGGAGCTGAACCGGGTGCTTGAGGCCCGCGATACGGGGGTGCATGAATTTCTCGCAAAACCAATTTCTGCCAAGAAGCTATACAGCCGGATCAAGGCGATTATTGAACACGAGCGGAAATTCATCAAGGCGGGCCGCTACTTCGGACCTGACCGGCGCCGCAAGACCGATCCGAACTATTCTGGTTCTGAGCGACGCAAGGCGGAAAACGCCCCGGTGCCGACAGCGGCGGAAACCCCTGCGGCCGCTGAGCCGGCAGCCGAACCGGAAGGTGAAAAAAATTTAAACCAGGATGAACTTGATGCATTGTTTGACAGCTAAAGATATGCTGCCCTGCATCGAGGCTGATATCGGAGGGAAAGAAGTATGGCTGACAGCGAAAAGCCGCAAATCATTACACCGCCAAACACGTTGAAGGCGAAGGCTGCCGCTGGTGGTCCCAATGCTGTTGACCCGGATGCGCTGGAGCGCGCCGAGCAGGTGATCGCCAATATGGCGGACAGCTATCTCGACTGGGTCGAGGAGGACCTGAAGAAGATTTCGGTCGCCTTTGACTGCCTTGTGGCGGGCAGCGATGACAGGGAAGCGGACCTGAAAAAGGTCTTCGAAATCGCCCATGACATGAAGGGGCAAGGGGGTAGTTTTGGTTTCGAGCTGATCACGGCTGTTGGCAACAATTTGTGCCGGTTGCTCGAAAGGTTTGACGACTCCGTTCAGCCGCAGGTCCAGAACGAGTCGATCCGTATTCACATCGACGCCATGAAACTGATCATTTCCAGCCGCATGCGGGGCGACGGCGGCGCCCAGGGAACCGCCATTCTGGACGGCGTTCAGCAGATGGTGGAGAAACTCGTCCCATCGAAATAGGTGGGTTTACGTCGCCGGGGAGAGGGTCTTGAGCCAGGCGAGGCGTGTCTCGGCGATTTCAATATCATGGTTCAGCCACGAAGGCAGAAATCCGTCATCCCCGGCATGGCCCTGACGCAACGCCATCAGGCGCGCCAGTTCATTGTCGGCGACATCCATTAACAGTGAAATCTGGCCCATCTGTTCACCCGGAGACAACAGGTGAAGGAAGCGAAACTTGAGCGCAATGATCAGCTTGTTCAGTTCCGTCGCACCCAACCGGATGTTTGCAGTCAGCAGCGTATTGAGTTCCTCGCGTCCGGCATCGGTGATCGCCAGCTCCGCATTATCGTCCATGCCTTCACCGTCAACCGCATGCACCAGGCCTTCATAGCGCAACAGTTCGATGGACTGCCCCATAACGTCCAGTGACGGGCCGATGATGTGGCTGATGAAATGGCGGGTGGACGCCGCAAGTTCGCCATAACGCATGGCGCGCAGGGCAAGGGAGCCCAGTGCGCAAAGCCGCACCGCTTCTTTTGGTGTCAGGGTGTTGTCCGTATACATAGCGCGCGCATTATAAACCAGAAATGGTTACCCGTCATGCATTCAGAACAGAATTCCTGATTTCTTACGCAACGGCTTTCAGACCATGGAAAGCCCAGACCTCGCGGAGGGCTTCGATCAATGCATCCATATCATTGTCCGAATGCAATGGCGACGGGGTAAACCGCAACCGTTCCGTACCGCGCGCCACCGTCGGATAATTGATGGGCTGGACATAGATGCCGTGGGAATCCAGCAAGCGGTCAGAAATACTCTTGCACAAGACCGGGTCACCCACGCGGACCGGAACAATATGACTAATGGAAGGCATGGCCGGAAAACCGGCATCCAAAAGGCGTTTTTTCAGTGTCGCCGCACGTTCCTGATGGCGGGTCCGCAGTTCCGGGTGGGACCGGACATAACGCACACTTGTCAGGGCAGCAGCGGCGACAGCCGGGGGCATGGAGGTTGAGAAAATAAACCCGGATCCATATGAGCGAATGAAATCACAGAACGCTGCGCTTCCGGCAATATAC
>JAJFIE010000180.1 GCA_021775275.1 Rhodospirillales bacterium
AGAATGCTTGCGGTAATGAATGTAAAATCAATATCGGTTTATTTGTTGTTTGTAACGATACTCATGGTGCCAATTGCCGCTCCAGCCAGAATCCTTAAACTTGGTCCAAAACCGGAATATACACCAACTGAAGTAATCCAATACTGGGCGGGCGCTGTTTCAACTCTTGCGATGAAATATTGTGGAAATCATAAAGAAGGTAAAAAATTAAAGGCTCTCGTAAAAGATTACGAACCTGCACAATTCGCATTTAAGCAGCGGGCGGGATTTGATAATTACAGAGGGAGTTGTGCCCAGATCAATGACGAGTACCTTCCTATGTATCTCAATGAGTTTGAAACGAACTGAGGAAATTTGGGAGGACCATCCTTAATTAACTCGGTAATCTAAACTCCTGCACTCCATTTGATCGCTAGCTCAGGCAGGTTTTAGCTAACCTTACTCATGCCATCCGTCCTGGTCTCCGCTCAGGACTATCATCAAGGCATACGTCAAATTTCCTTATCCCCCTCCCGTTGCCCGCATCCTGTCTTCGGGGCATAGTGGCGGCATGGATGATTCAACGCAATTGCGGGCGGAAAAGGAAGCCACACGGGCGGCCACGGGCGATACGCTGACGCTGCTCGCCGAGATGGGCAGGCAGTTCGTCTCGACCGGCGATCTGAACGAGTCCCTCAAACTGGCGGTCGCCCACATCACCGAATATGTGGACGCCATGGGCGGCGCGTTGTTCATGCTGGACGATGCGGGCGAGAAGCTGCGTTGCGACGCGTGCTATGGCGCGACGGACATCACCGGGCTGGAGATCGGCGCGGATCAGGGCATTGTCGGCGCCTCGGTGCAGCACAATGTGAGCGAGATTATTCGCGATGCCCAGAACGACCCCCGCTTTCACAAGGGCGTGGACGAACAGACAGGCTTTGTAACCCGGTCCATCATCTGCGCACCCTTGAGCGTCAAGGACGAACGCATCGGGGCCATCGAGTTGATCAACAAGCGCGGTGGCGATGAGTTGTTCGACGAGGCTGATCTGTCGCTGTTGTCGGCGCTGGCCAGTTCGGCGGCGCTGGCCATCACCAATGCGCGCATGGCCGAGCAACTGGTGGAGCAGGAACGGCTGGCCCGCGAATTGGAACTGGCGGCGGAAATCCAGCGCTCCCTGTTGCCCGAAGGCGACGAAGGCCTGCCCATTCAGGGCATCAATATCCCGGCGCGCACGGTGTCCGGGGATTTCTATGACTATTTCCAACTGGACGACGGGCGCATCGTATTCAATCTGGGCGATGTGTCGGGCAAGGGCATGAACGCGGCGCTGTTGATGGCGAAAACCGCCAGCCTGTTTCGGTGTCTGGGTAAGACCATCGACCATCCCGGTCAATTGATGGCGCGAGTCAATGAAGAAATCTGCGAAACGGCGACCCGTGGCATGTTCGTGACCATGGTTGGCGGTGTGTATGATCCGGCCACCGGACGTATGCGCATCGCCAACGCAGGACACGAGCCACCCCTGGTGCAGGATGCCGACGGCAATTTCCGCGACCTGCCCGCCGATGCACCCCCGCTGGGTATCATGCCTTTCATCGACGACGACGGGTACCCGGTGGAGGATTTCCATCTGGATGGCGGGGCGTTCTATCTGTTTACCGATGGTGTCACGGAAGGCTATCTGGCGGACGGTTCGGAACTGGGTGTCGAAGGCGCCATGGATTTGTTGAGGAAGCACCGTCTCGACGATCTGGCGCCGCGTCTGCAAACCGTGATCGGCGGCGTCGAAGGCGGTGGCGAGACTTTGCGTGATGATCTGACCATCCTGGGTATTGATGACCGGGCGGCGAAGCAGGCCCGGGCCGATGCCGTAGTCGGTGATGGCGCAGAATCGGACGCGGGTGAACAGGCGGGTGCGGTGGACACTGTCGCCCATATCCGGGTGCCATCATCGCCGGACCGGTTGAAACTGGTGCGTTCGGTGGTGGAAAATGGTGCGCGGCTGGCCGGGTTCACAGACGGCGTGGTGAACGATCTGGTGCTTGCCGTCGATGAGTCCCTGCAGAACGTCATCCGGCACGCCTATGGTGGCCGGCATGACGGCGTCATGGAAGTTTCCATGTCCCGTGCAGGGGGCATCCTGACCATTGAAATTATTGATGAGGCCGATCTTGTGGATACCAGCAAGATCAAGCCACGTGATCTGGATGATATTCGCCCCGGAGGGCTGGGCACCCATCTGATCAATGAAATCATGGATACCGTTGATTTTCTTTCATCAAAGGAAGAAGGTGGTAATATCCTGAGATTAACGAAAAAAATCGGCTGAATAATAAGACCGATAAAAGGGGAAGCCGGAACATGGAGCACGAAATCAGGGAAGAACAGGGCGCGACAGTGGTCGCGTTTCAAGGCGATGTCGATCTGCAAAGCTCACCGGAGGCGCGAAAAGCTCTGCTTGAGGCCGTCGCCATGGGATCGGGCGTTCTGGTTGATCTGTCGGGCGTTGACTATATCGATTCATCCGGCGTCGCATCGCTGGTTGAAAGCTATCAGAAGGCCCGGAAACAGAGTCAGGGTTATGTGCTGGTGTCCGTATCCGAAGGTGCGCGCCGGGTCCTGGAACTGGCCCGTCTGGACAAGGTCTTCACCCTTTGTGATTCAATTTCCGACGGGCTTGAGGAGATCGGATGATTTTCCGGTCGGTCCCTGAACAGTAATGACCAGTGAACCCCATTCCAATATATTGATGCGCACCGCCGACAAGGTCGGGCGCATGTCTGTGGCAGCCATCGAAGAACTGGGCAACGGCGCCGTTCTGGTCGGCCAAAGCATGTTCTGGCTGGTCATGGGGCGCAGACTGGGCCAGCCCGTGCGGGCCGGATCGGTTGTCGTGCAGATGATGGAGATCGGTATTTTCGCCATTCCCATTATCGCCATGCTGAATGCCGCCATCGGCGTCATGCTGGCCATTCAGGGTATTTACACGTTGAAGATTTTTGGCGCGGAAAGCCGTGTGACCTTTGGTATTGCCTTTGCCGTGGTGCGCGAGTTCGGGCCGCTGATCACGGGTATTCTGATCGCCGGGCGCACCGGGTCGGCGCTGGCGGCGCGCCTGGGCACCATGCGCATCAATCAGGAACTGGATGCGCTTCATGTCATGGGCATCAATCCGGTTCGGTTTTTGGTGGTCCC
>JAJFIE010000019.1 GCA_021775275.1 Rhodospirillales bacterium
GCAATATGACGTGACGCCCGATGTGATGATGGGCGATCTTGGCGGTGTTTATTATACGAGCTATGAAGACGCCCTGGATTTCTTTGGCATTGATGGTCGTGCGTCAAAACTGGAATCGGTGATCAACAGCCTCAACACCATCAACGTTGATCTTGACCTGCAGGATGCCGCCATTCCTTACGGCGCCATGGTTGATGCAACACTGACCAAAGGTCTCTTTGACGGCAAGATGCGCTGATTTACGGTTCGGTGAATCAGGTAAGGTATCGCCCAGGTGAGTGAAAACCCGACGTCAGGTTCCCAGGTGAGCACAGACAGTCCGCGGAAATCCAATCTGAATTTCCGCGGACTGCTCGCCTATCGTGGAACCAGCACGGCGAGTGCGGAACTGCTTATGGCGGTCTGCGCTTTTTGTGGATTTTTTCTGGTCTGGTACGCCATTGTTGCCTTTGGTATTGTCCCGGAGCGTTTTCTGCCGTTCCCTGATGCGGTGGTCAAAGCGCTCTGGGGCATGTTCGCCACCAACAACTTCATCGAAGACGTAGGAATCAGTATCACCCGCGTGTGGGGTGCGTTCATTCTGTCCGTTATCATGGCCGTTCCCATCGGTATATGGATGGGCAGTTACCGGGTTGTTGGCGCGATCATCGAGCCGATTGTCGATTTCATCCGCTACCTGCCCGTTCCGGCCCTGGTTCCGCTCTTGATCATCTGGTTCGGCATCGGCGAGTCGTCCAAGGTTGCGGTTCTGTGGATGGGAACATTTTTCCAACTGGTGTTGTTGATTGCCGATGATTCCAAGCGAATTCCCCGCGAATACATTGAAATCGGCTACACCCTGGGCGCCCGCCCCAGCCAGATTACCAAGGATATTGTGTTTCGTTCCATGATGCCCAACATGGTGGATAATCTGCGAATCACTCTTGGCTGGTGCTGGACCTGGATCATCGTCGCTGAGATCGTCGCTTCGAAAAGTGGCATTGGTCATGTGATCTGGTCCATGCGGCGCTTCCTCAAAACGCCTGAGATCATGGCCGGGATTCTGACCGTGGGGGTCATTGGACTGGTGAGCGACCAGATCATCCGAATACTGGCCCGCCGCATATTCAGGTACCTCTAGCCATGTCAGACACAGCACCATTCGTGAGGGTTTCCGGCGTCAGCAAGATTTTCGATGGCGACAGGGCGCACGGCTCAATCCATGTCATCGACAATGTTTCCATGGATATTGGCACCGGCGAATTTGTCGTTTACCTGGGTCCTTCAGGATGTGGCAAGACCACCCTCATGCGGATTGTCGGGGGACTGGAGACGGCGACGGACGGTATCGTCGACCTGGCGGGTGAACGGGTGACCGGCCCGGACCGCCACAAAGGCATGGTTTTTCAGGCCTACACGTCGTTCCCCTGGCTTACGGTCTACGAAAATATTCTGTTCGGGACCAAATACCGGACCGACATAAACGACACGGAGAAGGCAGAGGTCTCGCGTCACTATCTTGATCTGGTGGGTCTGGGCGAGTTTTCGGAATTCTTCGTCAACCGCATTTCCGGGGGTATGCGCCAACGCGTCGCCATCGCCCGGACGTTAGCCGCCGGACCCGACATTCTTTTGATGGACGAGCCATTCGGGGCGCTTGATGCGCAAACTCGTGAATTCCTCCAGGTTCAGTTGCTGGAGATTTCCCGGATCGAAAAGAAGGCAGTGATTTTCGTTACCCATGATGTGGAAGAGGCGGTGTTCCTTGCCGACCGGATTTTTATCTTCTCTGCCCGGCCGGCGACAATCGTCGAGGAAGTACCCGTCAAGGATACCATTCCCGGGCGACGCACCCTGGAAACCAAGGAAACCGAAGAATTTTTCCATCTCCGCAATCATGTGCGCAATGTGATGTTGGCCCAGACCAAGGCTATGGAAATGATTGATGTTCCGACAGGAGACGCCGAATGAGCGGGCACGATTTCACCGGACGCAATGTTCTGGTCACAGGCGCAAGCCGGGGCATCGGACTGGGCGTGGCCGAAGGTTTTCTCGACGCGGGGGCCGAGCTGACAATTCTATCATCGGGCAACGAGATCGAAGAGGTCGCCCGCGATCTGTCGGAAAAATACGACCGTCAGGTTGTCGGCCTGATTTGCGACATCACGGATCGCGAGGCTGTGGCGGCCAGCGTCGGCGGACTGGATCGGATCGATGTTCTGGTCAACAACGCCGGGCTTGAATTGATCACGCCGATCGATGCGGAGGGCCGGGAGGTCGAGGAGACCTTTCGCCGGATCATCGATATCAACGTCATGGGCACCTATTACGTCACCCGCGAAGCCTTGCCGAAAATGGGCGCTGGCGGTCGTATTATTCTGACCTCGTCCATGTGGGGCAAAACGGCCGTGGCCGAGTTCAGCGCCTATTGCACATCCAAGCACGCCAATATCGGCTTCATGCGCAGTCTGGCGCAGGAACTGGCGCCCCGGGGGATCAGCGTCAATGCCGTGTGTCCTGGCTGGGTGCGGACGGTGGCGTCCATGCGATCCCTGACTGCCATGGCGGAACGGGAAAACCGGGGCGAGGAAGATCTGCTGGCCGAAATCGTCGGCGCTCAGGCCATCGGTGGCCTCATGGAGCCGAAGGATATGGCGGCGACATACCTGTTCCTGGCATCCGAGGCCGCCGATAACATCACGGGTCAGGCATTTACGGTGGACCGTGGCGAGATTATGCAATGAGTCTACCGCTTGATGGCAAGAGAGCCTTGGTCACAGGAGCGGCGAGCGGGATCGGTCGGGCGACGGCGCTGGAGCTGGGCCGCCGCGGGGCCGATATGGTGCTGGTCGATTTGACTTCTTGCGATGCGATTGCCGACGAGATCACGGCGCTGGGCCGCAAGGGTGTCGCCGTCGAGGCCGATGTGGGCGAGGAGGTCCACGCTCATGAAGCCGTCCAGCGAAGCCTCGCCGATCTGGGCGGGTTGGACATTCTCGTCAACTGCGCCGGAATCATGCGGGAGACGCGGCTTCTGGAAATGTCCGTCGACGAGTTTGACGAGATCGTGCGCGTCAATCTGCGTGGCACGTTCCTTATGGGCCGCGAGGCCATAGCGGCCATGAAGCGGCAAGGCAGTGGCGGGCGTATCGTCAACATCGCCTCCGAACTGGCCTATCTGGGCCGCGCCGAATATTCGGCCTATTGCGCAACCAAGGCGGCTGTCCTTGGACTCACCCGGTCCTGGGCCCGCGAGTTCGCGCCGGACATTCTGGTCAATTCGGTCGCCCCCGGTCCTGTGGACACGCCCATGCTCGGCATTGACAACATGACGGCTGAATGGCGCGAAAAGGAATCAGACATTCCATTGGGCCGGATCGGCAGGCCTGAGGAAATCGCCGGGGTGATCGCCTTTCTGGCCGGTCCCGAAGCGACCTTCGTTACCGGACAGACATTCAGCCCGAACGGCGGCGCGGTGATGCTGTAAGGAAAAATTGAGGCGCCAGCCGCAACCGGCGCCCGTGAATAGTTGGAGGAAATAATGATCGACAACCCTGTGCCCTGGCCGAATGGCGCCCGATGCGCCGCGGCGTTTACATTCGACATGGATGCGGACAGCTTGCTGCACCTGTCGCATCCCAATGACTCCTACCGGCTGATCGCGACAACGTCAGAACTGCAATATGGTCCCTTGGTCGGTGTGCCGCGTATCCTTGATCTGTATCAGCGTTATGATCTGAAGCAGACGTTCTATATCCCGGCGTGGTGTATTGAGCAGTACCCCGATACCGTTGACGCCATCGTCAAGGCTGGCCATGAAGTGGGCCACCACGGCTATCTGCATGAACATCCCAATGAACGTCCCCGTGACGAAGAAAAGTACTGGCTACAGCGGAGCATCGAGGTGATTGAGCGTCACACCGGCAAACGCCCGCGCGGCTACCGTGCACCGCTCTACAAGTTCTCGGAAAACACCCTTGATTTGCTGTTAGAGGAAGGATTCGCCTATGACGCCTCGCTGATGGGCGATGATGACCCTTATCTGATTGGATCCGACAAAGGCGATTTGGTCGAGCTGCCTTCTTATTGGGGCGTGGACGACTGGCCGCCTTATGTGCATATGAGCGACATTGATTTCGAGATGCCGATCAAGGCGCCGTCGGAAGCCATCATAGCTTTTCGAGACGAATTCGACGCCGCATGGGAAAATAACGGCCTGTGGGTGGCGATCTGGCACCCGTTTGTGACCGGCCGCCGGGCGCGACTTCGTGCGGTCGAAGGATTGCTCAAGTATATGCTTGAAAAAGGCGACGTGTGGATCGCTTCCATGGAAGAAATCGCCGCCCATGTGCGCACCGTCACGGAATCCGGTGAATACAAACCACGCGTGGATCAGTTGCCATATTACAGCAAGCCGATTGAGGTGCCGGTGTATCCGGGAGCTGGCAAATAATCCGTTTCGCGTAGCATTCAGTCGGCGGCGATGATCCCGCCGCGATTGCCGATCTCGGTTGAGCCGAAGCGCTCGGCAAAACATGGATGCAAGCGACGATCTCCGGGCATACTGAGCCACAGCCGCAGCAAATGTCGCTGCCGCTCCGGCTCGTCCCTGTCTTCGAAAGCCGTGCGGTCATGCAGCATGGTGTGATCATAGACAAACTGCATGTCTCCCGGCTGTAGGCGCATGGCTATGTGAAGCGCCGGATCATTGGCCAGTTCATCAAAAAAATCCAGGGCCTCCACATGCCGGGGCGTCAGGCGCGGGGCATTGGGGAATCGTTGCGCCGAATCGATATACTGGCGTTGATACATGGTGGTGATGTTGTCATCATACCAGGTGAATACCGGGATCTGATAATAGGGTTTCATGCCCGTCGGCACCTCACCGCGCCGGTCGGTGGCGATAAATTCAAACAACAGGACCAGAAGATCCGGCCTCTGGTTCCGCATCTCATTGAAGATTGTTATACCGCTTACCAGCATGGAATCGCCGCCAACCCGTGCGTCTCGCAGGCACATCAGTGCAACCACATCGCTCGAGTCCGTATGAAACGTCTGGCGCTCACGGGTCTGATAGACCCGGGTAGTGGGATCAGCGCTCGACATGCCGAGGTCGCGAACGTGACCGAGCACATCGCCCTGGGCATTTTGCGAGCGGGCATGTCCCAGATGGCAGCCCAATCCAAAAAAGATGATGGAAGCCTCATATTCGGAATAACGTTCCGTCGGCAATCCCCGTACCACAGCAAAGCCGCGTCCATGAATCAGATCGCGGTACAGGCCTTCAATCTTCCTGTTCAGGGATGGTAAGGGGAACACTTCGGGGGTGATGTCGGCAATGGTGATATTATGGTCAGCCAGCGGGCGCATGGCGTCTTCCAGCTCATCGATCTCCACCCCGGATAAACAAACAGTCCAGTCGTCAGTCCAGCGTGTCATCCCAGCGCCATACCAGGCGGCTTCGATCTCCTGATTTGGCGGAAGGGTCTCGCTTATTATGGATTGTTCCGGCATGGCCATGACTTGCTATTGTTGTTCTGCTGCTGCCTCAATATGCTGGGTTGCATGCGGTTGGTCCAATAGTATTCATTGACGAACAAGAAGACATGGCAATGCGGGAGGACTGAAAAAATGACGAAGAACGACTATGAAACCGGACGGTTGAATTTGCCATTCGTTGGACATTGCACCTTCGGCAAACAACCGGCTTGTCTGGACTGGGGCGCCATTGATGCACATGTGGCTGTGCTTGGCGCACCGTTTGATATGGGCACCCAGTACCGCGCCGGGGCGCGCTTCGGTCCGAGGTCCATCCGTGAAGCGTCAACGCTGTTTTCCTTCGGTCATGGCGGCGCTTACGATTTTGAAGATGACATCACCTACCTGCCAACAGACAAGGTGCAGATTGTCGATATTGGTGATGCGGACATAATTCACACCGATACCATCCAGAGCCACGACAATATTGAATTCGGTGTGCGCAAGATTCTGGAAGCCGGCGCCTTGCCGGTAGTTTTGGGCGGCGACCACTCTGTGCATATCCCCTGCATTCGGGCATTTGATGATCAGGAGCCGGTTCACATCATTCATGTGGACGCCCATCTGGATTTCGTTGATGAGCGCCATGGGGTCAGATACGGCCATGGAAATCCGCTCAGACGGGCATCGGAAATGTCTCATGTCACCGGGTTTACGCAACTGGGTATCCGAAATGTATCTTCGTCCAATCGCGATGATTACAACGCGGCACGGGCGGCAGGTTCGACGATTTTATCTGTGCGCGATGTGCGCAGGCTTGGCACGGAAGGCGTATTGGCCGTGGTGCCGGAAGGGGTGCGCTATTATCTGACCATTGATATCGACGGCTTCGATCCATCCATTGCGCCCGGCACCGGCACGCCGAGCCATGGCGGATTCGATTATTACGAGGTGCTGGAGATCATGCAGGGCCTGAGCAAACGAGGGAACGTCGTCGGCATCGATCTGGTCGAGGTCGCACCCGACTACGACCAGTCAGGGTCAACAGCGTTTCTTGCCGCGCAGTTGCTGATGAATATCCTGGGTTACGTATTCCACGAAAAGGGCCTGAGTGACTAGAGCATTTCCGCAAGGCTCTGGTTGATCGCATCAAGGACAGCCTGAACGGGGATGG
>JAJFIE010000181.1 GCA_021775275.1 Rhodospirillales bacterium
CCCTCACTTACCAGATTATGACTGCACACAAAGGAGACCTGCGCGCGGTATCGCGCGAAGGGGAAGGAAGCACCTTTGCCGTTGTCCTTCGGAATGTAATTCCCAAGGTTCTGGTGGTTGATGATGATCCGATCTTCCGCAAAATTATCGGACAGTATCTGTTGCCAATGCAGGTGGATATCACGGAGTGCGAGAATGGTGCTGAAGCCTGGGATCTGCTGACAAATGATTTCCGTCCGCATCTTATCATCAGCGACATCAATATGCCGGTGCGTAATGGCATTGATTTGCTTGTCGATATTAGAATGCATGTGAAAATGTCAAAAATCCCCGTCATCATGGTAACCGGTAACAGCGATGAAAAAACCCGCGAACGCGTCCTCAGGCTCGGCGCTCAGGACTTCGTCAGCAAACCGATTGATCCGGGCGACTTTGTGCCACGTGTTCGTCAGTTTATCGCTTGAGGGTAGTCGGTTGACGAGTCAGCCCTGATTTTTCAATAACCTGGCTGCGTCAAGCGCCGTATAGGTCAACACGCCATCCGCGCCCGCACGCTTGAACCCCATCAATGTTTCCATCATTGTTTTATCGTAATCCAGCCAGCCCTTATCGGCGGCGGCCTTGAGCATGGCGTACTCACCACTCACATGATAGGCGAATGTCGGCACCGCGAAAGTGCTTTTCACCCGCTGGACAATATCCAGGTAAGGCATCCCCGGCTTGACCATGACCATGTCAGCGCCTTCGGACAGGTCCAACGCCACTTCATGCAGGGCTTCGTCGGAATTTGCCGGATCCATCTGATAGGTCTTTTTATCGCCTTTAAGCGCCCCGCCGGAACCAACCGCATCCCGAAACGGGCCGTAGAAACCTGATGCGTACTTGGCCGCATAGGCCATGATGATGGCATCCTCATAGCCCGCATCATCGAGCGTCCGCCGGATGGCGCCGACCCGCCCGTCCATCATGTCGGAGGGGCCCTGAATATCACAACCGGCGTCCGCCTGGACCAGGGCCTGCTTGCAAAGAATCTCGATGGTTTCATCATTCAGGATACGTTCGCCATCCACCAGGCCATCATGGCCATCGGAATTAAACGGATCGAGGGCCACGTCACATAATACGCCCATATCCGGGTGCGCCGACTTGACGGCGCGCAGGGCGCGACAGACCAGGTTTTCGGGATTATAGGCTTCCCGCCCGTCCGGAGTCTTAAGCGCCGGGTCCGTATAGGGAAACAGGGCTACACAGGGAATACCCAATTCATGTGCTTCCCCCACGGCATCCACCAGCAGATCGATGCTGAACCGGTTCACCCCCGGCATGGACTCCACGGATTGGCGTTCATTGTCACCATCGACCACAAATACCGGCCAGATCAAGTCATCCGCCGTCAGGATGGTTTCCGCCACCAAGCGACGGACCCAGTCGTGCTGACGATTGCGCCGCATACGGGTGGCCGGATAACCACCCGCCGCCCTTGCGCTTAAATTTCCGTTTCGTGACGGCACTTTTCATTGACTCCGCATTAAGGGTTAGGCTTTCGCCAGCGCCTGATTCAGATCGGCGATGATATCGTCGATGTGTTCCAAACCAATGGAAAGACGCACATAACCCGGTGTCACTCCTGTCGCGGCCTGATCATCCGCAGATAACTGGGAATGGGTAGTCGATGCCGGATGAATGGCGAGGCTCCGTACATCGCCGATGTTGGCCACATGATACAGCAGTTCCAGACTATCGATAAATGCTTTGCCGGCGGCATGTCCGCCAGATAACTCGAACCCGACCAGCGCACCATAGCCGCCCTGTAGGTAGGTATCGGCACGACGACGAATTTCACCGGAATGCATGCTGGGATGGATCACCCGATCAACCTTCGCGTGGCCCTTCAGAAAATCAGCGACCTTGCCTGCATTGTCACAATGCCGCGCCATACGAACCGGCAAACTTTCGATGCCCTGGATAAACTGGAAGGCGTTAAAGGGGCTCATGGCGGAGCCCAAATCTCTGAGCAGAATAACCCGGGCGCGCAGGATGTAGGCGATGGGACCCAACGGTTTAACAGCCTCGGTCCAGACAGCCCCGTGATAGCTTGGGTCCGGCGAATTCAATAGCGGGAACCGGTCGCCCTGGGCTTCCCAGTCAAAGTTACCGCCGTCAACCAACATACCGCCGATGGATGTGCCATGGCCGCCGATATATTTGGTGGTGGAGTAAAGCACAATGGCTGCGCCGTGTTCCAGCGGCCGACACAGCATCGGCGCCGCCGTATTGTCCATGATCAGCGGCACCCCGAGTTCGCGACCGATATCAGCCACTTCCTGGATAGGAAAGACATTCAACTTCGGATTGGGCAGGGTTTCCGCATAGTAACAACGAGTTTTGTCATCGGTTGCATTGCGGAACGATTCAGGATCTTCCGGGTCAACAAAACGACACTCAATTCCTAATGATTTCAGCGTATTAGAGAATAAATTCCATGTGCCACCGTAAATATCGGTTGAGCTAACAAAGTTATCGCCGGCCTCACATATGTTCAGGATTGCAAAGGTCGACGCCGCCTGTCCGGATGCGAGAGCTAACGCCGCGACGCCGCCTTCCATGGCCGCCATACGCTGTTCAAGCACATCCTGCGTCGGGTTCATGATCCGGGTGTAGATGTTACCCAGTTCCTTGAGCGCAAACAGGTTTTCGGCGTGGTCCGTGTCGCGAAACTGATACGATGTGGTCTGATAGATGGGAACCGCCACCGCGCCAGTCGCGCTGTCTGACCGATGGCCTGCGTGAAGGGCTAATGTATCGGGGTGAAGTTTACGCTCGCTCATGTTGCTCTCCCTTGGTCTTGCCTAAGTGAGGTCATTGGTAAATTGACCTTAATTGATGTCCAGAAATCACCTGCCCACACGATTGTCAATTGCAGGATTTACCACCAGCGCAGTCGACAATGATCATATTGCTGGAAAATAGGGCCTTTTCTGATCTTCCAGAGGCGGTGTATTCTGTCGGCCACAGTCATAACCAACCAATTGGCTCAGGCTTGATCATGGCAAATAGCTCTAACCATGGCGGACAGGTGGAAGTGTTGTTCGAGATGCGTCGGGCAGGCAAAAACGGTGTGCGCGTCGTGGCAATTGACCCCATAACAAGGACCGAAGTCACCATGGTGGGTGATATCCGCTATGGCGAGGAAATGCTGAAACGGATGGCCGCACGCAAGCTCTTCTATGTCATCAATAAGAAACACACTGAAAAATCAAACCCTTGAGAGCGGTACCGGTCTAGCGGCCTATCTGGCATCACCTACTATATTTGCACTATCACGCGATGCATTGTGTGTTGTTGGCACGGCTATAGAATATGTGGTACATCGTGCGCGCGTACGCGCTGCTTTTCGCGTACCCGGTAGAGTGCCCGAAAGAGTAACAGAGAACGAAATGACAAAAACAATCGCCATCGCCAGCGATCACGCAGGATACAATCTGAAGGAAACCCTGAAGGCTGATCTCGTGGATGCAGGCTATGATGTTCTCGACCTCGGCACCGATGGGTTGGACTCTGTGGATTATCCTGATTTTGGATATGCCATGGCGGCGGTTATTCGTGATGGCCGCGCCGAAAGCGGTGTTCTTTGTTGCGGTACCGGTATCGGCATCAGTATGGCCGCCAACCGGTATGCTGAAGTGCGCGCCGCAAACGTGCATGACGCGTTAAGCGCGCGGTATTGCCGTGAACACAATGATGCCAACGTGATTTGTTTTGGCGAACGTTTAATTGGAAGCGAAGTAGCTCGCGATTGCCTGCGGGTTTTTCTGGATACACGGTTCGAGGGCGGCCGTCATATCCAGCGGGTCGAAAAGCTTTCCACACCACAACTACCAATGAAATCGAAAGGAGCAGCCGCTCAATGAATTCCTATCCCAACGACACCCTCGCACATTTCTTTTCAGAATCGCTGTCCCAACGTGACCCTGACATTCTCGGCTCCATCAATGACGAGTTATTCCGGCAGCAGAATCAAATTGAACTGATTGCTTCGGAAAATATTGTCTCGCGCGCCGTCATGGAGGCCCAGGGCTCGATCATGACCAACAAGTACGCCGAAGGATATCCGGGACGGCGGTATTATGGTGGCTGTGAATACGTCGATGTTGCGGAGGCTCTGGCCATCGAACGGGCCAAGATGCTGTTTGACTGTGAGTTCGTCAATGTACAACCCCATTCAGGCGCACAAGCCAATGGCGCTGTTATGATGGCGCTGCTGCAACCAGGTGATACCATTATGGGCCTGTCGCTGGCATCAGGTGGTCACCTGACTCACGGTGCGCCACCAGCCCAATCGGGCAAGTGGTTCAATGCAGTCCAGTACGGCCTTCGCGAAGACGACCACACGGTCGATTTTGACGAGGTTGAGGCACTCGCCGCCGAGCACAATCCGAAACTGATCATTGCCGGTGGTTCGGCCTATCCACGGACCCTCGATTTTGCCCGGTTCCGTGAAATTGCCGACAAGGTCGGCGCTTTGTTCATGGTCGACATGGCGCACTTTGCCGGTCTGGTTGCAGCCGGGATTCACCCAAGCCCGTTGCCCTTCGCCGATGTTGTCACGACAACTACCCACAAGACCCTGCGTGGTCCCCGTGGCGGCATGGTGCTCACCAACAACCCTGACATCGGCAAGAAAATCAATTCTGCCGTCTTCCCGGGTCTACAGGGCGGTCCGTTGATGCACGTCATCGCCGCCAAGGCCGTGGCCTTCGGTGAAGCATTGCGACCGGAATTCAAGGTATACTCACAAGCCGTGGTGGATAACGCCAGGGTATTGGCGGAAACATTAATTGGGCGCGGTCTCGATATCGTCTCCGGTGGCACCGACACTCATCTGATGCTGGTGGATTTACGCCCCAAAGGCCTGACCGGCAATATCACCGAGGAAAGCCTGGATCGCGCCCGCATGACCTGCAACAAGAACGGCATCCCTAACGATCCTGAAAAACCAATGGTGACATCTGGCATCCGTCTCGGCACGCCCGCAGGCACCACACGTGGCTTCGGCACCGATGAGTTCCATAAGATCGGCAATCTGATTGGTGACGTTCTCGACAGTCTGGCGGAAAACCGGGATGATAATTCGGCCGCTGAATCGGCAGCCCAGGTTGAGGTCGCCAAACTTTGCGCGAATTTCCCGATCTATCAGGATATCTGAAGCGTTACAGAAATACTGCCGGGAGGGATCAATACCGCCCGGAATACTGGACAACAACTAAAGTGAGGGTTCGATGCGGTAGGCGGGGTGGAGG
>JAJFIE010000182.1 GCA_021775275.1 Rhodospirillales bacterium
CCCGGCGATTTTCATCAGCTTGAATGCCTTGCCCAGCTTGCCGGTGGATGGCAGATGCGGCCCGAGGCACAGATCGAACCAGTCGCCCTGACGGTAGATGGAAATTACCTCGTCTTCCGGCAGATCGCGGATCAATTCCGCCTTATAGGTTTCACCCATGTCCTCGAAAGTCTTGATGGCGACCTCACGGTCCCACTCTTCACGGCTGATGGGCAGGTCCGCATCGACGATTTCGCCCATGCGTTTTTCAATGGCCTCGAAATCATCGGGTGTAAAGGCCTCGTCCCGCGCGAAATCGTAATAAAAACCATTTTCGATGGATGGGCCGATGGTCACCTGGGTGCCGGGGAACAGCTCCTGCACTGCCTGCGCCAATACATGCGCACAGTCATGCCGCAACAGGTCCAGCGCATCGTCGTCCCTGACGGTGACGATGGAAACATCAGCATCCGTATCGATGGTTGTCGCCAGATCGCGCATCTCACCACCCAGCCGGATGGCGAGCGCTGCCTTGGCGAGGCCGGGGCCGATATCCGCCGCGATATCAGCGCCGGTAACAGGACCGTCGAATTGCCGGACGCTGCCGTCCGGTAGGGTGATCGCTACCATTGTTTCCAAGCTATCGTTGTCTGTTACATGCGGGGCGCATTGCCCCAAATCAGCGCTGGAAAGTATACCAGCAGAGAGCACTGTCAAGGGCTGCTAACCGGAGGTCAGGGGCGGAAGGCCCGGCGCGATCTCTTGCAGCGCTGACATTACATCTGATGCCGACAGGTCCTGAAGATCAGGGCGCTGCACAATGGTGACGGCCGGGCCGCGCGGCGCGCACAATGTCGGGTCAGATTCCCTGGAAAACAGCACCGTGCACGGACAACCAGCAGCGGCAAGCAGATGCATGGGGCCGGTATCATTCCCCACGGCCCCGGCGGCGCGGCGGGCAAGCGCCGTCAGATCAAAAAACGTCGTCTCGCCGCACAGGTTTCGCGCCGCCGGACAGGCCCGGGCGATGGATGACAGCAGACCGGTCTCCGCAGTGGCGCCCAACAGAACGGGTGTTACTCCCAGTGCCGCCAGATTACGGGAGAGGGCGGTGTAGCGGTCCGCATGCCACCGTTTGGCGGGACGGTGCGGGGCGCCACCCGGCGCCATCAGGCAGATCGGTTCGGTCAGATCAAACCGGCGCGTATCGGCATCAGCCCACGACAGATCGACGTCTGGCACGTGCGCAATACCGGCAGCAAACAATTGATCAGCCTGCCGCTCGAGGGTGTGCATACGGTCACGGTCAGGGTTCGCATGGGGATGGGAGCAACCGCGCGCAATTCCCGACCATTCAGGACGTGGGTCGGGCCAGAGCAGGTGAAAGTAGAGGCTTGAGCGGCCGGAGGTTTGCAGATCATACACCCGCTGGAAACCCGCCGCCCGTAACTGTGTCCGTAATTCCAGCCAGACGCCGGGCTGTGACCACCGGGGTCTGGCATCCAGCCAGATGTCGTCCACATAACCGGATGCCCGGAGAAAGGCCTCATAAGGCGCCGTGGTCAGGGCGGTAATGTGTGCATCCGGGTGGTGCTCCCGGATAGCGGCCATGGGCCCCAGCGCCTGAACCATATCGCCCAGGGCGCCGAGCTTGATAACCAGAATCCGGTGGGCCGGAGGCCGTGTTGTCTGGCCGCAGGGCTGACCCGCCGGGGCCGCTGTCATAATTCGGGGCCATTTCGTCCGGCGAGGACATCATCGTAGACGTCGAGCGTTTTTCGACACATGGCGCCGATGGAAAAATGCTCACGTACGTTGGTAATGGCTTTGTCGGCCAATGTCGCCCTGCGTTGTTCGTTCATTCCGATAGCGCGCTCAATGGCGACGGCAAGCGCGCCCGGGTCGCCGGGCGGAACCAGCCAGCCGGTTTCGTTTTCAATCACGGTTTCCCTTGCGCCGCCGTGGTCGGTTGCAATGACGGGGCGGCCAAGCGCCTGCGCTTCAATGACAACCCGCCCGAAGGCTTCCGGATCGGTGGAGGCCGAGACGACAACGTCCGTCAGCATGTAGGCGGCCGGCATATCGCGGCAACTGTCGACAATCCGTACGACCTCGCCAAGGTCATGTTTTTCCACCAGATTTTCCAGCTCGGCGCGAAACTCGTGCCGCCCCTGATCGCCACCAACCAGCAGGCACCGCAGATCACGCCGTTTCAGGCGGGCGATGGCTTCAATGAAAATCGTTTGTCCCTTCCACCGGGTCAGGCGGCCCGGCAGCATGACCACGGGAAAGCCGTCCGCGATACGCCATTCATTGGCCAGGGCGATCACCCGCTGCGCCGTGACATTGGCGGCGCTGAAACGCGTCAGGTCGACGCCACGGTGGATGATGCGGATGCGTTCCGATGGCACGCCGTAATGCTGGCGGATATGGCCGGCGATGAAATTGGAAATGGCGATGATCCGCACACCCTTGACCATGGCGGAATTGTAGAGGCGCTTGAACAGGTTGCCGCGAGAGTAGGTGCCGTGGAAGGTGGTTATGAATGGTGTCTTCGTGCGTTTGGCGGCGTAGTAGGCGCTCCATGCCGGCGCCCGCGATCGGGCATGGACAATATCCACTTTTTCCCGCTTGATCAGGTCCGCCAGACGGCCGATGTTGTTATAGATGCCGATGGGGTTTTTCGTATCAACCGGCAGCGTGATATGTTCGGCGCCAACGCGCTGAAGCTCATGTTCTTTCGCGCCCCCTGCCGACGCCACAAGCGCCCGTCCACCGGCCTGCACTACGGCATTGGCGATCTCCACCGTTCCCCGCTCGACCCCGCCACTGGTGCCAAGTGCGGGCAGAACCTGCAGCACCGTGGCCCGGCGATCACGCGGCGGCGCATCTTTCTCGGCGTCGTCGTTGATGTTATCTTCTGTTTCGGTATTCATTTGGTGACGATCTGTTTTTTTATTTCGGTAGTTTGGTGTGACGGTTGCGATATGACCCTAGAAAGCCCCAAGACGCAATTCCTGGTTGGTGAAAATAATGTTCGCCTTGCCTATCACTATACACCGGGGACCGGTCCGGGTGTCGTGTTCCTGACCGGGTTCAAGTCTGATATGACAGGCGGGAAAGCCCTGGCGCTTGAACAACACTGCCGCCTACAGGGGCGCGCGTTCCTTCGGTTTGACTATCAGGGCCACGGGGAATCTTCCGGACAATTCGAAGACGGCTGCATCGGAGAGTGGGCGGACGATGCCGTTACTGTTCTGGATAAAATTACAAATGGGCCGCAAATTCTGGTGGGATCCAGCATGGGCGGCTGGATCATGTTGCTGGCGGCGCTCCGCAGAAAAGACCGGATTGCCGGATTGTTGGGGCTGGCCGCCGCGCCTGATTTCACAGAAGACCTCATATGGGACGCTTTCGATGCCGATCAGCGGGCCGCCATGGCGCGGGATGGCCGGGTCGAGATTCCCAACTGTTATGATGACGAGCCCTACCATATTTCACAAAAACTCATTGAAGACGGGCGCAATCATCTGCTGCTCCGGGGCGGCATTGATTTGAATGCGCCTGTACGGCTGATCCAGGGAATGCGGGATGAGGACGTGCCGTGGACGACGGCCCTTAAAATTGCCGAATGCCTGTCAACGGGCGATGTGGAGGTTCAGTTGGTCAAGGATGGCGGCCACCGGCTGTCGGAGCCCCATGACATCGCGCGGTTGTGCCAGGCGCTCGATTCCCTGATTGGTCATATTCAGCGCGGCGGCATTCAGGACGCCGGCTCCCCGGCCCATATGCCCGCCAGACCCTCCCGGTAGGTGGGGTATTTAAGGGAAACGCCAAGTTCTCCCTTGATCCGCGCATTGGAAACCCGCCGGTTATCCCGCCAGAACGACAACGCCATATCGCTCATTGTTTTAGCCGCTTGGTCAAAGGGAATAAGGGGTGGCGGCGTCACGCCCATTAACCCGAAGGCGCAGGCGGTGACATCGGCGGGGCTCGCCGGTTCGTCGTCACAGACATTATAGAGGGTTCCGGCATTCGGTTGCGCCATGGAGGCGCGCAGCGTTTGCACGATGTCGTCAACATGAATGCGGTTGAACAGATGCCCCGGTTTATGGATCAGGCGGGCCTTGCCCTTTCTGATCTGGTCGAAGCTGGACCGTCCGGGGCCGTAAATTCCCGGTAGCCGAAACACATGAACCGGCGCGCCGTGATCCCTGTTGAGGGAAAGCCAGTCCTGTTCCGCCCTTGTGCGGCGTTCACCCCGCGGGCCGGTAGGGGCGGTCGGCGTCTGTTCATCAACTTCCCGGCCACCCGTATCGCCATAAACCCCTGTGGTTGACAGATACCCGATCCACGACAAGTGCTTCATGCGGCCGAGAGCCGCGCCAAATACCCGCCAGACCGGATCACCGTCACCGCCGGTTGATGGCGGCGCCGTGCTCAGGACATGGGTTGCCGCTGAAAGGGCCTGCAAAATTTCGGTTCCGCCACTTTTGTCACCGGTGAAGACATGGGCGGATATGCCCGAGGCTGAAAGAATGTTGAGCTGCGCCGGGTCACGACATGTCCCGGATACGCGCCAGCCGTCATCCACAAGCTGGCGTGCAAGCGCCATGCCTGTATATCCCAGACCAAAACAGAACAGGTGCGATTGCTTCATGGCGTCGATGCTTCCTTGCCTGATCTGGCTGATCTCAGTAAACAGCAGGAATGATGATGCGTCTCAATCCAATAT
>JAJFIE010000183.1 GCA_021775275.1 Rhodospirillales bacterium
ACTCATTCACGATGATTCTGATGAGCCCAAGCGTCTGGCGCAGGGATTGCGCAACAAACGCGACGAACGCCGCCATGTGGTGTGGCAAGCGCTGAACGAAGCACAGCCTATATCCCTTGATGAAGTGGTGCTTGCTTTCGATGTCGCCGACGCTGCGTTTAACAACGTCTGGAAACAACACTCCGTAACCTGGCTGGTAGAAGAACGGGTAGACGTAATCCTTAACGGTCTTGGCCGTACGCTACCTTCAGATTCTCATGCGCAACTCATTAAAGATTTGGGTTATATGGAGGTCGATATTGCGCCCGACCCTATTGAAGGCGTGCGCGATGCGTTGGCTGATTTGTCCCAGCGTTATGCACTCTCCATCGTATCAGACGCAATTATGACGCCGGGTTCGGGGTTGCGGGATTTGTTAGAAAAATACGACTTGCGGGAGTTTTTCAAGGGATTTGCTTTCTCCGACGAGGTTGGGTATTCCAAACCTCATCCAAGCATGTTCCAATCCGCCGCCGAGCAACTGGGTGTTGCCGTTGAGGAAATGGTCCATATTGGTGATAGGGACCATAATGACGTCAAAGGGCCACAGGCGCTGGGCATGAAGGCTATCTTGTTTACAGCAACCCGTGATAACGACAAAGATACCACGTCAGCGGATGCGGTTTGCGCCAGCCACGCTGAACTGCCGGGCGTCATTGATACGCTGGCGAAAGCATCTGCCTGATCAGCGAGGAGGACGTTCACCATGGGCATTCAACCCCGATTTCTCGTCATTGATGGCTATATCAAATCGGCCAGGGATGAGTTGGCGGCTGGCGGTGCAACGTCCGCGGGTCTTCAGTACAAAGGCATGCTGGAAACCTACGCACCGGACTGTAGCGTCGATATCCTGTACCCCAGTGACCCGGGAGAGGCGTTGCCGAAAGGTGCGGCACTGGCCCAATATGACGGCATAGCGTGGACCGGGTGCAGCCTGTGCGTCTTTGAAGACATTCCCGAGGTGCGTGCACAGATCGATCTAGCGCGGGATGCTTTTGCGGCGAAAGTTCCCGGCTTCGGCAGTTGCTGGGCGGCTCAGATCGCTGTTGTTGCGGCAGGAGGATTGGTTCAGGCCAATCCCAATGGCCGTGAAATGGGCATAGCGCGGAAAATTCAACTGACGCCGGAAGGGCGCGGCCATCCATTGTATGACGGAAAGGCCTCGGTATTTGATGCGTTTATCAGCCACGTCGACGAAATCACGCACCTGCCCCCGGGCAGCGTGAGTCTTAGTGGCAACGCGTTCACTGCGATTCAGTCGGTATCCGTTATTCATCAGGGTGGTGTGTTTTGGGGACTACAATATCATCCGGAGTACGATCTTCACGAAATGGCGCGATTGACGTGGTGCCGCATTGAAAAACTCATGAGCCTTGGGTTTTTCAAGGATCATGAAGCTGGGGAAGCTTTCGTGGAGCTTCTTGAGACTTTGCACAATGATCCGTCCCGATATGATATTGCGTGGATGCTGGGTATCGACAGCGACATTATGGATCCCGGCGTCCGGCAGGTGGAAGTTCGGAACTGGATCGAGCAACTGGTGATTCCGACCATGGCCGCGAGGCGCTAGGACAAGCAATGCCGGTTTTACCCCGAATTCTTCTGGTTGAAGGTAACCTGCGCGTTAATTGTGACCGGGCGACGGCCCACGGCACTCTGAGTGCAGGGGAGCGTTACGCCAAGTCACTGCGTGAAGTCTGCCCCGGGGTGCATATCGACAAGATATTCGGCGCAGAACCGGATTGTGCATTACCGGCCGGATCGGATATCGCATCTTATGATGGTGTCGTGATCGGTGGCTCAGGCTTGCACGCCTACCATGACGAGGTCAACGTCACCCGCCAGATCGATCTGGTTCGCGAAATTTTCAAGGCCGGCACGCCCATATTGGGCAGTTGCTGGGGAATGCAGATCGCGGTCATTGCCGCCGGCGGGATTGTTGCCCAATGTTCCAAAGGTCGTGAGCTTGGCCTGGCGCGAAAGGTTGAACTGACGCCAGAGGGCGTGGGTCACCCGTTGTTCGAGGGGAAAGCATCGGTATTTGATACTCCCTGTATTCATCTGGACGAAGTGGTCCAAATTCCCGATGGTGCAACCGTGCTGGCCTCCAATAACCATAGCCGTGTTCAGGCAATTGCATTTGCGTCACAGGGAACCGACTTCTGGGGCGTTCAGTATCACCCTGAGTTCGATTTGTTCCACATGGCGCGCCTCGCTGTGATGTACAGTGATATCATGATCGAGGGTGATTTCTACCGTAACGTAGAGGACGGCAAGGCGCTGGCAGCGGATATGGAAGCGCTACATGCCGACCCTGAGCGATATGATCTGGCGTGGAAACTGGGCGTTGATTCCGATGTGCTGGACGATGGAATCCGGACTTTGGAAATCCGTAACTGGATCGAGAAGAAGGTGATTCCTTCAATGATCGCCCACCGGTAAGATATTATAATTACCTTAGCCATAGCGGATTGAGAGGGAAAATGTCTGACGCGATCGGCGAGACCCAACAATCAGCAGAGGTTGTTATCATCGGCGGCGGTGTGATCGGGTGTTCCATTGCCTATCACCTGACCCGAATGGGTTGGACTGATGTCCTGGTACTCGAGCAATTTCAGTTAACCCACGGTGCAACATGGCATGCGGCGGGCCTCGTTGGGCAATTGCGGCCTTCCCAGAACGTCACCCGCATGCTGCAACGAAGTATCGAGCTGTATGACGAGCTTGAATCCGATACCGGGCAGGCCATCGATTGGAAAAAGGTGGGCAGCCTCAGAATTGCTTCTTCCAATGACCGGATGATGGAATACCGACGCGCCGTGACAACGGCCAAGTCGTTTGGTCTCCATATGCAGATGCTCACGACCGATGAAACCAAGGAACTGTTTCCCATCATGTCGACAGATGGTGTGGTCGGCTCTGCCTATCTCGATTCTGACGGTTATGTTGATCCGGCAAGCCTGTGCCAGGCGCTGGCGGCTGGGGCGCGAAAGCGAGGGGCACGTTTCGTACAAAACTGTCAGGTCAACGGCTTTCAATATGATGATCGCAAGGTTTCAGCAGTAGAGACGGATCAAGGCATCATTCGAGCCGGTATTGTCGTCAATGCCAGTGGCATGTGGGGACATGAGCTGGGCAAGATGCTGGGGTGTCGCACACCTGCCTTTGCCGTTGAACACCAATACCTGGTCACCGACCCCATCCCTGACCTGCCCACTGGCATGCCAACCGTGCGTGATCCGGATTTGCGGCTCTACTACAAACCAGAGGTTCGCGGAATTGTTGTCGGTGGCTATGAAGATAATACCGTTGCATTTGCCCGTAATGGCATTCCGGCCAACTGGGACCAGCAACTGATCCAGGAAAACTACGATAGGTTTGAGCCATTGGCCCGGAACGCGGGCATCAGGACGCCGATTGTCAACGAGGTTGGTGTCCGCACCATGATCAACGGTGCGATTCCCATCTCGGCAGACGGTGATTTCGTCATGGGAAAAGCGCCGGAATTCGACAACGTATTTATGGCCTGTGGGTTCATTTACGGAATTGCCGCCGCCGGGGGCGCCGGCGCCGTCATGGCGGAATGGATCATGGAAGGGCGCCCAAAACGGGACCTCTGGCCCCTTGATGTGAGGCGCTTCCATTTCCATCACGATACGCGCTGGTTCATGTATGATCGTGCAATCGAAATTTACGCCAAGCACTATGATATGAAGTGGCCGGTATCCGAGCAGGAATCCGTACGAAATGTGCGCCATAGCCCGCTCTATCATTTGCTAAAAGAACACGGGGCCGTGTTCGGGTCCAAATCGGGGTGGGAACGGCCCAACTGGTTTGCACCGGATGGTGTCGAGCCTAAGGACGAGCCATCATTTACGTGGCCCAACTGGTTT
>JAJFIE010000184.1 GCA_021775275.1 Rhodospirillales bacterium
ACAACACCGCACGGGGGCCTAAGTGCAGCGGGAAACCTTCGTGGTCAGTAACATCCATGCGGTGGGCGATAAAAACGATGGAGACCACGGAAGCTAACGCCAGCCACAATAACCAGGCTTCGAAATAGCCTGACAACAGCAACCAGAGGCAACCTAAAAATAGTCCCGACCCAAGGGCGTGTAACACGTAAGCGTCTTCCTGTTTAAAATCGTTTTATTCTTTGTATGAAGCCATAGCAAAACTGCGTAAGCGAGGCAACGCATCATACGAATCGCCCAATAATAGCCGCTTGCGGCGGCTGTTGCTGTAAGTTTCTAAAGAATCGTATAGCCGCCATCGACCGGCATGATATGCCCCGTGATGAATGATGAGGCATCGGAAGCCAGGAAAATGGCAGGGCCGACCAGCTCTTCGGGCGCTCCCCGACGAGGAAGAGGGGTGACTTCAGCGATCATCTGGTCGAGGTCGGGTGTGTGATACCGGTCCTCGCTACCACGCATGGCGTGGGTCATGTAACCGGGATTGATGGTGTTGACGCGGATGTTGTATTTACCCCATTCAAGCGCCAGTTGCCGACATAACTGATCGACGCCTGCCTTGCTGACGGCATAACTGGTCAGTCCCTTGTAGGCGACGATGCTGGCATTAGAAGACACCAGTATGATGGAGCCACCGTGATCCTGTTGGATCATTCTCTGCCCAACGGCCTGAGCGCAGTTGAAACAACCTGTCAGATTGATATCCATCATCCTGCGCCATTCTTTTTCAGTAAGATCTTCCGCAGGACAGGCGTGTCCAATGCCATGGTTGACCAACATGACATCAATCTGGCCGAACTGTTCACAGGTGACAGCAATCAAATCCCGGCAACTGGACTGATCTGTCGCATCGAATGGGTGGGCCATTGCATGACCGCCGTTGACGGTAATTGTCTCAGCCGTTGCCTGAATTTCAGATATCGTGCGTGCCGCGCACACAACCTGCGCCCCTGCTCCTGCCAGCCCCATTGCCATGGTCTCGCCAAGTCCACGCCCCGCACCGGTAACTATGGCGACTTTGCCGGTCAGGTCGAACGATGAAGTGGTCATGGCAAATCCTCTTCTCTGTATATCTCTTTAGCGTTAGCGAATATCGCGAGCGTAAGTGTCAACGGGTTTGATGTCGGTGATCAATCCCTGATTTTTCAGAAACCTGGCAAAACCCATGTACCGGGTTGTATCCATGGCGCCAGGACGCAGTGCAAAGCGGGGCAGGGTGTCCCGCCATGCCCGACGGTTTAACTCGTCATCCAGGTCGGGGTAGGCGCGGATGAACAGTTCCCAGCTTTCCGTCGGATGATTAATCAGAAATTGGATGGCTTGTTCAAGTGCATTGACGAACCGGGGCAGGCGGGGGTCATCAAGGTGCGCCGAGTTGGCGACAATGATCAGTTCGTCATAAACCGGGACACCTTCTTCTTCCGGATAGAACGCCAGCCCCGGTTTGTTGACGATGTCCATCTGGTTCAGTTCGAAATTCCGGAAGGCGCCGATGACGGCGTCCACCTGTCCGGAAATCAGGGCAGGCGACAGGGAGAAATTGACGTTTACCAGTTCGACATCGTTCAGCGTTAATTCATACTTTTCCAGCATGGCAGTTAGTAACGCATCTTCGAACCCACCCACGGAAAAACCAATTTTGCGGCCTTTCAGATCGGCAATGGACTTGATCGGGCCATCCTTCAGTACAACGAGGGAATTGAGAGGTGTTGCCACCAGCGTAGCAATGCGGTTGAGCGGAAGTCCTTCAGCGACCTGTACGTGCAGCTGCGGCTGGTAAGATACCGCCAGGGGGGCGTGCCCCGCCGCGACCAGCTTTGGCGGGTCATTTGGGTCGGCAGGCGCGATCAGTTCTACGTCGAGGTTGTTGTCGGCAAAGAATCCTTTTTCTTTGGCAATAATCAACGGCGCATGGTCAGGGTTGACGAACCAGTCCAACAAGACGGTTAGCGGTTCATTCGCTGTTGCACTATTCGTGCTGAAAATCAGAGTTGTTGCAACAATTGCAAACAGCGTGCGGAAACGGTGGATTATTTGGAACATGTAATGTTGTCTTTCAATTTTATAAGGACGAAGATTTGTGTGTTTCATTGTCCGGCTGCCATGGCGTCAGGCGGCGCAAGGTCATATCCAGGGTGAAGTAGATGATGGCTCCCATGATCGCCAGGACTGAGAGAGCCGCGAACATGACGTCGATCTGCATGCGCGCATTGGCGTGCAACATCAGATATCCAAGCCCGGCGCTGGAACCGACCCATTCGCCGACCACAGCCCCGATGGGAGCGACGGCGGCAGCGACCCGCATGCCGGATGCGGCGGCGGGCAGGGCGGCCGGAATGCGGACGTGTCGAAGGATCAACCACGATGATGCATTCATGGTCTGCGCCAGGTCGAGCCAACCAGGTTCCGTACGCCGCAGACCATCATAGAATGTGGCTGCCACGGGGAAGTAGATAATCAGCGTCGCCATGGCAATCTTTGAAGCCATGCCATAGCCCAGCCAGAGAACCAGCAGGGGCGCCAGTGCAAAAACGGGAACCGATTGACTGATCACAAGAACCGGCAGCAACCACCTTCGCACTGGACGAAAGTAGGCCATTGTCAGGGCGCTTGCGCCGCCGAACAGGGAGCCGAGGACAAGTCCGGAAATAATCTCGAACAGGGTCACACGACCGTGGGATATCAGGATTGACCATTTGTCGCCGATGGCGCTGAAGACAGCTAACGGTGCCGGGAGGATGTACGGGGGAGCGCCGCTGATCCACACAATACCTTGCCAAACCATAAGCAGGCAGCCAGTGATAATAAAGAGCCGGATGATCCGCGTGGTCATAACGGATGATCCTGAAGGGTGGTTAGTAGATGGCCCTGCATATCCAGTATCTCGCGGCTCTCGACACTGCGTGGTGATGCGCCGCTGGGCGTAATTGGCTGACTGAACACGGCAGGGCGGCCCGTCAGCACCAGAATTTTGTGTCCCAAACGGAGGGCTTCAAGAGGGTCGTGCGTCACCATCAGCACGGTGCGACCCTTGAGGCATTCGC
>JAJFIE010000185.1 GCA_021775275.1 Rhodospirillales bacterium
TTGAGCGCGTGGCCCATGTGTAGGCTGCCGGTAACGTTGGGCGGCGGTATGACAATGGTATAGGGCGCTGCATTTCCACGGACACCGCAGGAAAACGCACCAGAGGATTCCCAGTCGTCATAGTGTTTCTGCTCGATTTCGTCGGGCCGATAGGTCTTTTCAAGCACTCTGGCAGTCCTTTAATTTTTCTTCATAGTTCATTGTTTTTGCATATGTTATTTCATGTTCACCATGACTAATCATGGCAAATGATCACGCACACTGCAACGAGGTGATTGTTTTAGCGATGGATGGCGGGAAGGTCTAGAAAGTATCGTCCAGCCGTTGTGCCCGGTTGACCATGTGGTCGATCTCTTTCTTTACCAACCGTTCGATGAGATACGGCAGATTGCGATCAAGCCACTCGCGCAACAGCGGGTTCAGCATTTCGCGCACAAGGCCTTCGAGGGTGATATTTGCTTCCGTGCCCTCGCTCGTCACTTTCAGATCACGACGATCGATAATAGCTCGGGCCAAATCGCCCAACAGGTCCGTGGACTGCTGCATGGTGATGCCTGACATCATATCCGTATTCGCAACCATGTCCTGGGTCAGATCAAAGACTTCATGAACGGCGGGTTGAGGTTGCATGGGCGGCGGCGGCGCTGCTGCGGGCGGTGGTGGAGGTGGAGCCGCAGCGGGCGCTGGTTCCGGCATGGGTGCCGGTGCAGGTTCCGGAGCGGGTTCCGGTTCTGGTACGGGCTCAGGTTCCGGTTCAGCCGCCATTTCATCCATGGCGGCGGACATATCCATTTCAGGCTCTGGTTCCGGCTCGGACTCTGGCTCTTCTTCAGCTTCCATTTCTTCCATGGCAGCCGACATGTCCATTTCAGGTTCTGGCTCAGGTTCGGGCTCTTCTTCCGCAACCATATCTTCCATGGCGGCGGCCATATCCATTTCCGGTGCAGCTTCCTCTTCAGGCGCTGCTGCGTCTCCTTCGCCCTCGCCATCTTCGTCTTCCGCCAAAATTCGACGAATGGAGGCAAGAATGTCCTCCATCGAAGGTTCTTGGCCGTCTTCCTGAACCTGTTCTTCACTCATCAGCTCATCGCCCGGTTATCTGATCCCAGATTGGCGGCTACGGAATGCTTGTTCATGACGCGCCCATCCAACAGAACGAATAATAGGAACATCATGGTTGCTAAAACATTAAGCAGTTTACGAAACTGCTCCCTAACCTATTCTACCCCACCTGCACTGCTTCCGCCTACCCACATATCGCGAACCTCCTGATAATGAACTTCCGGATCATAAAGATCGACGGGGAGTTGCAGGTTGTGCGCCGTTAAACGGCCAATGGCAGCCAACAGTTCGAACATGGCGACAGCTTCATCGCGCTGGGCGCGGATGAAACTGACCCGCGCATCAAGCAATTCCTGTTCCGCATCGAGAACATCCAGAACAGTCCGCGATCCAACGGCGGCTTCCCGCTCAACACCTTCAAAGGCGATCTTGGAGGCCTGTATCTGGGTCCTGAATGAAGACACACGAGCCTGGGCCGCCTGCAAATTTTCCCAGGTCCGCGTCGCCTGTTCTGTCGCATTTCGTCGTTCGCGATCAACCACCAGACGGAATTCCGATGCCTGCTGCTTCGATTCACGGAGTCGCGAATAAACCGAGCCGGACTGATACAGCGGCACAGTCATGGTCACCAGGGCTTCCGCCGTATCGATGCGGGTGGATTCACCGGCACTGTCATAGTTCCGCCCTGCCGATGCGGTGAAATCAATTGTCGGCAGTAATTCGCCCCAGACGCCATCTATACTATCAATGGCTGCACGCTCGTCATACTGGGATGCAATGACTGTCGGATTATTGATCGCCGCTTCCTTGATGGATTCTTCCTTGCTTTGTGGCAGCCCCGGTGGAATGGGCGGAAACACCAGGTTCCCTGCGGGGGCGACGCCAACGGTGTTTTGATACGCGGCGCGCGATGCTTCCAGTGTCGCTTCGCTCTGGATGCGGTCCGATGTCGAACGGGCCAGACGGGCTTCCGCCTGATGAACGTCCGTGCGGGTAATTTCACCGACCTGGAACCGGTCCTGGGTCGCTTCCAGTTGTCGCTTCAGGACAGCTTCGTTGTTCTTGTTCAGATCAAGCACGGCCTCATCGCGATAGACATCCAGATAGGCTGTCGCGCCGGATACCAGGACCGTCTGCTCGGTGGCAATCAGGCGTGCGCGTTCCGCCAACACCGTATTTTCGGCTTCGCTGGTTTCCGCCAGGGTTCGACCGCCACGGAACAGCGGCTGGGTCAGATCCAGGGTATAGGAGTGCGGTTGGCGCTGTTGTGTGCGCTCACTTCCCGTGCGCAGCGATGACTCGTTTTGTTCGGCGCCGGCTTCGGCGGTGAACTCAACAGTGGGCCGCCAGTTGGCGACGGCCTGGGCAACGCCTTCGTCGGCGGACCGCAAACTGGCGCGTTCAGCGGCCAGTGTCGGGTTGGTCATGTAAGTTGAAACCAGGGCCTGTTCCAGGGATTCAGCATGCGCCGGCGTGACGCTATAGACACCAATCAATGCCGCAGCAATTGCCGTCGACGTTAACCAGTACGTCCGATAACCTTTCTGCATTCGCAGACACCCCTAAGAGGCTCGCCGGTTTCGCCATGTGACGATCATTGCAGGACCCGGTGAAGCCTGACAGATCAAAGGAACAAATCCCTCTGTCGGGGTCAATAGCAGCCCATACGTGTTTTTTATCAATGAGTTACAGCCGCTTCGGTTGTGTGACCCTGGTTATTCATGGCGAATCACCACCCGAATCGATTCGGCGGATATCTGAATAATATGCGAGGCAGTCCGCAAGGACTGTCATCAACAGGCCCGAAGTGCAGGTCCGTG
>JAJFIE010000186.1 GCA_021775275.1 Rhodospirillales bacterium
GACGTACTTCGCCAGCGCACCGTGGCTGGTCTTCTTTCCCGGCTTTGCCATTGTCAGTCTGGCCCTCGGGTTCAATCTGATGGGCGATGCGCTGCGTGAAATCCTTGATCCCACGATGAAGGGGCGGCACTGATGGCGCGCTATATCGGTCGCAGGTTATTCGAGGCAGTGTTGATTTTGATCGGCATTACGTTCGTCACATATGTGCTCCTTTACCTCGTGCCAGCCGATCCGGTCAGGCAAATCGCCGGCAGAAGCGCCACGGCGGAGACAGTGGAGAACATCCGTCGCCAACTGGGTCTCCACCTGCCGTTTTATGAGCAGTACTGGAATTATCTGTCGGCGCTGGTTCAGGGTGATTTTGGCCGGTCCTACATTCAGAAAACCGAAGTCGCCGAACTGATCCGATCCCGCCTCCCGGCCAGTCTGTTGTTGATGGTCGCGGCGATTGCCGCCGAACTGGCCCTTGGGCTGACCATGGGCGTTATCTCGGCTGTGCGCCGCAATTCCGCCGTTGATCAGGTCCTCATGGTGGTGTCATTCATCGGTGTGTCGGCCCCGCAATTTGTTGTGGGAATTTTGCTGTTGTATGTTTTCGCGGTCCTGCTTGGATGGTTCCCCATCGGCGGATACGGCACCTTCAGCCATATCGTGCTGCCGGCGCTCACTTTGGGATTTCTGGGCGCGGGCTGGTATTCGCGCATGATGCGGTCATCCATGCTCAACGTGCTGGGGCAGGACTTCGTGCGGACAGCGCGGGCCAAGGGTCTGAGCAAGGCCCGGGTCATTCTGCGCCATGCGGTGCCGAATGCACTGTTACCCATCATTGCCATGATCGGCATCGATATCGGCATCTTTATGAGCGGTATCGTCGTCGTTGAATCCGTATTTGGCTGGCCGGGAATTGGTCAGCTTGCATGGCAGGCGATCCAGCGGGTCGACATCCCCATCATCATGGGGGTGACGCTCGTTGCTGCCTGCTCAATTGTTCTGGGAAATCTAGTGGCAGATATTGTCGCCTTGTTCGTGGACCCCAGAATCAAACTGAAGTGAATGAGCGGTGACGCCACGGGTCGCCGGATGGTCATTCACAACAAGGGAGGAATGGAAGTGAAATATTCCTGGTTACGAAACAGTGTTGCAGCAGCGGTCCTGCTTGCCGCCATGGGGACCGCGAACGCGGCCTCGAATATGACCGTTACCTACAAGGATGACGTATCGACCCTGGACCCGGCCATCGGATACGATTGGCAGAACTGGTCCATGATCAAGAGCCTGTTCGACTCATTGCTCGACTATAAACCCGGCACAACGGAACTGACGCCGGATCTGGCCGAAAGCTACACCATTTCCGATGACGGCCTGGTGTACACCTTCAACCTGCGCAAAGGGGTCAAATTTCATAATGGCCGGACCATGACCGCAGCAGACGTCAAGTACTCGCTTGATCGTGTGACAAACCCGAAAACACAAAGCCCGGGGGCCGGTTTCTTCGCCTCGGTCAAAGGCTTTGACGCGGCGTCAGGCGGCAGTGGAAGCCTGTCCGGCGTCACCGTCGTTGATGACAATACGGTGCGTATTGAATTATCGCGACCGGATGCGACGTTTCTTCATGTGGTCGCCATCAATTTCGCTTCCGTCGTTCCGCGCGAAGCCGTGGAAAAATGGGGCGAGGATTTCGGCAAGCATCCCGTCGGAACCGGCGCGTTTTCTCTGGCTGAATGGTCACTGGGCCAGCGTCTGGTGTTCAAGAAAAACCCCGACTACTACAATGCGGGCATTCCGAAGCTTGACCAGATTACCTTTGAGGTCGGACAGGAGCCGATTGTCGCCCTGTTGCGGCTTCAGAATGGTGAAGTGGATATCGCCGGCGATGGCATTCCTCCGGCAAAATTCCTTGAGGTCAAGAATGATCCCAAGTATGCCGATTCAATTGTTGAAGGCAGCCAGCTTCATACCGGCTACATCACGCTCAATGTAAAGATGAAGCCGTTTGACAACCTGAAAGTTCGTCAGGCCGTCAACATGGCGATCAACAAGGACCGTATTGTGCGGATTATCAATGGCCGCGCGGTTCCCGCCAATCAACCGTTGCCACCATTAATGCCGGGGTATGATCCGGATTATAAAGGGTTTGCCTACGATCCTGATGCGGCCAAAAGCCTGTTGGCTGAAGCCGGGTTTGGTGATGGCTTCGAGACCGAACTTTATGTGGCGAACACCGATCCTCAGCCGCGTATTGCCCAGGCCATTCAACAGGATCTGGCGGCCATCGGTATCAAGGCGGGCATCAAGTCGCTCGCTCAGGGTAACGTCATCGCCGCGGGTGGTGAGGTCGATCAGGCGCCCATGATCTGGTCCGGCGGCATGGCTTGGATCGCTGATTTTCCCGATCCATCCAACTTCTATGGTCCGATTCTGGGCTGTGGCGGTGCGGTGCCGGGTGGCTGGAACTGGGCGTGGTACTGTAACGAAAGCATTGAAAAGCGTGCGATCGCGGCAGATTCCATGACCGATCCGGCTGATGCGGAAAAACGTATGGCCGCATGGCGCAAAATCTTCACCGATATTCAGGATGAAGCGCCGTGGGTTCCGATCTTTAACGAACAACGTTTCACGATGCGTAGCGATCGACTTGACGGTCCGGACGGAATTTTTGTGGATCCGGTCCATATTCCGGTACATTACGATCAGGTGTTCGTGAAAGAAGGACAGTAGAAAAAATGTGCAAGGCGAGTGATTACACAATTCACGGCGCACAGCATCATTTCGGGTGGGATCATTCGATCCCACCCGTCGCTACTGTCGCACCAGGAAGCACGATCGAGTTTGAGTGTCAGGATTCATCGGCGGGCCAGCTTTCGCAAAATTCCACCGTTGAAGACGTAAAAAACCTCGACTTCGGCAAGATCAACCCGGTCAGTGGTCCCATCTACGTTGACGGGGCTGAACCGGGTGACGTCATCAAAGTGACGATTGAGGGATTCAAACCATCCGGGTTCGGATGGACCGCCAATATTCCCGGCTTCGGGCTGTTGGCGGACCAGTTCGATGAACCTGCGCTGCACGTGTGGACGTATGACAAGGACAGCATGGCGCCTGCCGCCTATGGTCC
>JAJFIE010000187.1 GCA_021775275.1 Rhodospirillales bacterium
ATGGCTCCAGAAAGCCAGGACATCGGGGGAGGCATCGTCCGGCCAATCCAGTGTCCGATATACATTCCCGCAGGCTAACGCCATGGGGATAAACAGGGCGGCGATGATCCATATGGCTGGCGGCGCCTCGGGCGCCATGCCCCGTGTGACCGTTACAATGATGGCGCCAGCAAGCCCGACAGCAATGCCGAGAACACCGATAAATCCCGGCCCCCTGAGCCGGAACATCACCGCCAATGAGAGGGTAAAGACAGGCGACAGTGCAAACATAAGCCCGGTGTAGCCGGACCCAACATAGGGGATGACGCTGAAAAGCAGCAGGTTGGGGGCGACAAATGAAACAAGTCCGGAGATGATGACATAGCGGATTGTCCGGCCTTTGGGTGTTTTCAGCCGCCGCTTGGCGACAAGGAAAGGCAACAGCGTCGCCGATGCGCCGAGCGAGACAACCATCGCCCAAATCATCGGTGAAACCCCAGCATTGCTGCCAATCTTGCCGAGCGGAAAATTAAATCCTATCAGTGTCCCCGTAACAAGCAGCAGGAAAACGGGAGCCTGGATGATGCCGGTCATTGTGGAAGTGGCCCGGGGAATGATCCGGCAAATGCGATCTCGTGGACGGAGAGCCTTTGACTGGGGTGTTCACGGTCTTGAAGCTCTTCGGGTAATACCGATGGATCCGTGCGTTTGCCGACAGCAATGGCGATTTCGACCCGGTAGCGTTCCGGGACCATGAGTTTCATCTGTGATTGCTCGAAATTGATCCCCGCCATTGCATGAGCCTGATAGCCCAGCGCCGTCGCCTGAAGGGCAAGCTGAGCCCAGGCCGCGCCGGTATCGAAGCTGTGGGTGTGGGACGTCTTTTGCGGGCGACCGCCATTGCCGGGCATCATGGTATCCGACAAAACAATGACGAGCGCTGAAGCCTGCCCGGCCCAGGTTGCGTTAAACGGGTCCAGCAGGGTCAGATATTTTTGCCAGTGATCGTCGCCGCGGCGGGAATACAGAAACCGCCAGGGTTGAATATTATAGGCGGAAGGAGCCCAGCGGGCCGCCTCCAGAATTGTGATCAGATCGGATACCGGCATTGCGGTCGCGTCATAGGCTCTTGGCGACCACCGTTCGAGAAAAATCGGTTCGATCGGGTGATCGGGTATTCGCTCCATCGTCATCACATATTCCTTTATCATCACTGTGCATCGGGGTATTATTATATAGGATATTCCTATATCAAATAATTTGATATCGAACTAAATAAGGTGATTTTGATTATGGGTCAAGATAAAACGACGGGGCCTCGCGACATCGGGGCGGGCGGGGCTGTTATGGAAACATTATTGGCGCAATGGCGGCGTGAACGGCCCGATATCGACCCGACGCCCATGGCCGTATGCGGTGAAGTCTGGCGGGCCGGTGAGAGACTGCGCCAGGGTGTCCTGGCGAACTGGTCAGATTGGGGTCTGGACATGGCCGGATCCGATGTAATCCTGACCCTTCGCCGACAGGGGTACGGCGAAACCCTGTCTCCGTCCGCGCTCGCAAAGCAGATGATGTTGTCTACTTCTGCAATGACAAACCGGCTTGATCGCCTGGAAAAACGTGGTTTGATCAAGCGAACCATGAACCCCGATGATCGCAGAGGCCTCAGGGTCGCCTTGTCGGATGAGGGGTTCGCGCTTGCCGATGAAATGCTGGTCTCCCATGTGGAAACGGAAGAACGCATGCTGTCGGCGTTGACGGGTGCGGAACGAAGCCAGCTCCGCACCCTGTTGACCAAAATCGGGGACCTCTCCTGAGTCTGGTTTCAGCTATGCGCAAAAGCGTCTGTAACGCAGACATTGGCGCACAAAAAAGGGCCGGAGAATTCTCCGGCCCTTATGTTTTGTCTTATGGTTTAGCGGCTTAGCTGTACCACCACCGCTCCATGAACTTGTTGCCATCCAGGTCCCAGTTTCCGGCAATGGCGCCATGCTGGATCTTGTCGGTCATGGCGAAGACGTAGTTGGCGAACATGGGCACCAGAACACCGCCTTCGTTGCTGACGATTTCCTGCATTTCGTAATAAATTGCCCGCCGTTTGTCCTGATCGGTTTCGGCCCGGCCTTCGATGAGCAGCTTGTTGAACCTCTCGTGTTCCCAGAAAGTATCATTCCACGGCGCCCCGGACATGTAGGCTGTTGTGAACATCCAGTCCTCGGTGGGCCGTCCGCCCCAGTAGCTTGCGCCCCAGGGCTTGTTCATCCACACGCTGGACCAGTAGCCGTCATTGGGCTCGCGAATCACGTTGATGTTGATGCCGATCTTGGAGGCTTGTTCCTTGTAAAGAACGGCAGCATCCACGGCGCCGGGGAATGCGGCGTCAGCAGCGGACAAGTCCACGGTAAGACCTTCCATGTTGGCCTTTTTCAGATGGAAACGCGCCTTTTCGGGATCATAGGCCCGCTGTGGCAGGTCCTTGTTATGGAACGGATTGGACGGCGCAATGGGGTGATCATTGCCCAGCGCGCCGTGGCCACGCAGCACCGTCTTGATGATCGCCTCACGGTTCATGGCGAATTTCAGAGCCAGCCTTACGTGATTGTTGTCGAACGGCGCCGTGTCTGTCCGCATGGGGAAGGTGTAGTGCTTGGTTCCGGTGGTTTCCCGAACGTTGATGCCCGGCGTTTTTTCCAGCAGGTTCACGGTCTTCAGATCGCACCGGTCCATGAGATCCACATCACCTGTTTTAAGGGCGGCAGTGCGGGCCGTTGTGTCGATAATGGAAATCATTTCGAATTCGTCGAAATGCGCCCTGTCGGATTTGAAATAGTTTGGATTGCGCGTAAAAAACGACCGGACTCCGGCCTCGTGTTCGGCCAGTATATAGCCACCTGTTCCAACAGGATCAAGCGCATCAATCACGCCGTCTTTCGAAGGCTTGATGGCGATGTGATAGTCGCTAATGACGAACGGGAAGTCGGCGTTGCCGCCGTCCAGTTCGACGCGGACGGCGCCGGGACCATCGGTCTTGATCTCCTTGACGGCTTCCAGTAGCGGTTTCGCCGCCGACTTGCTGTCTTCCCCCCGGTGATAATTGACCGAGGCGACAACGTCATCCGCAGTCATTGTCTTGCCGTTGGAGAACTCGACGTCCTTGCGCAGATTAAACACCCATGTGGCGGCGCCGTTGGACGGTTCCCAGCTTTCCGCCAGTTCCGGTACGATCTTGCTATCAGTTCCGACCTCGCCGAGATGGTTGTGAATGGCGTAGTTCAGGTTGCTCATATAGCCGTTTTCATAGGTTGACGGATCCAGCGAATCGGTCGTCGAGCCATGCGCGATGCCTGCCCGGATGCGTCCGCCTTTTTTAGGCGTGGCGGCCAGAACATCGGCGGTAAAGCTGCTGGCTGCGGCCACGGTCATGCCCATGGCCAGTGCGCCTTCCATGAATTGGCGCCGTGACAGCTTGCCGCTCCGGTATTTGCTCTTGATATCGTTGAGTATTGTCATGATTTGCCTCCCTGCATTTCAAAACGCTAAGTGTTTCGGAACCCTGTTCAGATTATCTGGCGTGTGCCCAGTTGGCGTTTTGCACGCTTTTGATGACACGCGCGCGACGCTAAAACGTCGATTTTGTGACGATTATGATATTACGTCAAATAACGCTAACGATTGCAAGGTTATAGGCTGTTCCCATTGCGACGCCTGTTGTATTAATCCTTGCCGGTGACAATACCAAAATTAGTGAATTCCAGGGCCTGGTGATTGTAGAGTTCGCACAGGAACTCGAGGGTGTCGGGACTGCCAAAAAGCTCCGGGTCGCTTGCCGGGTCAACAACGTCCTCTTTCATGAATTTCTGAACCAATGAAAAGAGCCGTTCGTCGAGGATAAAGCTGTGGCCATCGAAGCCGAGACAGAACGCACCCGACGAGGTCGCGGTAATGGCGAATTTGACGTATTCCGGTTTGATCAGACCGACGCCTTGCCTGAATCGCGCCTTGAAGGTATCGCCCGAGAATACGTTCTCACGCTCTGTGTAGTTTCCGAATTCCTCATGGGAACCCTCGGTAAAAAATTGCACCAGCCATCGGGTGAAATTCATGGAGGTCAGATGAGTGGCGAGGTTTGCCTGCAAATCTCCAATAGCGGTATCGCTGATGGCGAACCCTGCGCTGGTCGCCTCAAGGCCATCACCGACGAAGCGTTGATCCAGGTCTTCGCTTTCGGCCAGGTGTTGCGCGTAGCCAGCAAACAGCTCTGACAGCTTTGGTCCCAGAAACCCGATGGAGAAGGTCAGCGCACTCTCCAGCGTGGCGCCCTCGTGACCGAATTTCGGTGGCACATAGAGAACATCGCCGCAGCCGACCTCAACCTCGTCGCCGTCAAAACCAGTTTCGAGGATTTTGAGATCCAGCCCCTCCCTGTAAACCTCATTGTCGATCGGTTCGCGTCCGACTTTCCAGCGGCGGCTTCCCTGGCCCTGAACCAGAAAGACATGATAGCTGTCCAGATGTGGCCCCACCGAGCCGCCTGTGGCCGAGAAGCTGACCATGATGTCGTCCATCAGCCAACGCGGGGCAAAGCCGAAGTGCCGCAACAATGTCGCGGTTGGGGGGTGGAACTGCTCGACATTCTGCACCAGAAGCGTCCAGTCCGTGTCACCGGCTGCGGTGAAATCCGTTTCTGAAAACGGACCGAAATGACATGACCAGTCGCGCTGATCGCCAGCGGCCGTGACCATGCGGGACTGGGGGGCCTGTTCCATGGACAGCCCCGCCAGTTCATCCGCACCGATCAGGCC
>JAJFIE010000188.1 GCA_021775275.1 Rhodospirillales bacterium
AACCATGGCCGGGTTGTATTGCCCAGCTTGAGGGCGGAAGATTTGACACCGATCAACGCATCGTCTTCTTTGTCCTGGTGCGCATAGATGGTGTCATAACCCAGTGTCCACAAAACCCCGGCGGCATAGAGCGCTACGGCAGGCCAGTCCAGCTGGCCCCGGACGGCGGCCCAGCCCAGTAGCGCACCCCAGTTAAACGTCAGGCCCAGGATGAGTTGCGGCCAGTGGGTGAAACGCTTGGCGAAGGGATAGATCGCGATCAGGCCCAGCGATGCGATGCCTGTCCATGTAGTGAAGGCGTTGAATTGCGCAAGGACCGCGAGGCCAATAGCCAGTTGCAGGCACAGGAACAAAACGGCCTGACGGACGCTGACATCGCCGCTCGGAATAGGCCGGGTTGCCGTCCGCGCCACGCGGCTATCGAAGTTACGGTCAACAATGTCGTTAAGCGTGCATCCCGCACCGCGCATGACAATGGCGCCGATGGTGAACAGCGCAAATAATGTGATCAATTGCTCGCTCAACACATCATCCATGGCGAGCGCCGTACTCCACCAACAGGGCAATAACAGCAGCCACGTTCCAATGGGACGGTCCAGACGGGCGAGGCGCAAATAGGGACGCAACGTCACCGGGGCCAGCCGATCAACCCAGCTTGCAGTCGGAATGTCGGGTGCTGAAGGGGCCGTTTCTACCATCATCAATCCTGTGTTCTGTCACACCATTAAGGGAGGAAGGGACGGCATTACTATGGCATTCCTAATCACTTTGCAAAACCACCACAGAGCATACGGGTTGCATTCACACGCACGGTTGCCGACACTTCCTCTCATGATCAACGTGACGCCAAAAATCCGCCTGTTTGTATCCAATGTACTGTGCCCAGAATCGACCATTACGCTATCACGGGGCCAATCCCATTACACGGTGCGGGTCATGCGTCAGGGGGCGGGAGACCACGCATATGTGTTTAATGGTCGCGATGGTGAATGGTTGGCGCGTATCGAAGATGCCTCGAAAAGCGCTTGTCGCCTAGTTCTCGTCGACCAATCGCGACCACAATTGCCCGAGCCTGACATCTGGTTGGCTTTTGCGCCGATCAAAAAGACACGTCTGGATTTTTTGGTCGAAAAGGCAGTGGAGTTGGGGGTGTCCAGATTGTCTCCCGTTATGACCGAGCGAACGGACGTAAGTCGGGTCAATGTGGAGCGCCTGTCGGTTACAGCCATGGAGGCTGCCGAACAGTGCGAGCGATTGAGCGTGCCGGATGTAGATACGCCGCTTGATCTGAAAACATTCTTGTCGAGCTGGCCGGTGGATCGCCGATTATGTGTGCTTGACGAAACCGGTCAGGGTGCGCCGATCACACAGGTCTTCGGTGTGTCTTTCGCGGATACCGGAGTTGCGCCCGATGCAATTTTTGTTGGACCGGAAGGTGGGTTTTCTACGGTGGAACTTGACGCCCTGCGCGATCTGCCGTTTGTTACGCTGGTAACATTGGGGCCGCGCGTCCTGCGCGCCGAGACGGCGGCGCTGGTGGCATTGGCCTGTTGGCAGACGTTAATGGGTGACGGTTGCGAAAACCGGCTCAGGTGACCATCTTTTTTGATACTTTCTTCCCGCGACACAGGACGAATACCACATGGCCGATACTTCCGCGATTCAATCGAGTGAACCCCTTACGGACAAAAATGTTCTGGTCGATTATTTGGCATCGGGCTGCAAGCCGCCGGAAGACTGGCGCATTGGCACCGAACACGAAAAGTTCGCCTATCATCGTAACGATCTGTCCTATTTGTCCTATGAAGGGGACAGCGGGGTCCGTGCGCTGCTGGACGGACTGACCCGATTCGGATGGGAGCGGGTTCTTGAAAAAGGTAATGTCATCGCACTGACAAAGCCCGACGGCAGCGCCATCAGTCTGGAGCCCGCAGGGCAACTGGAACTGTCCGGTGCGCCGGTAGAAACCATCCACCAAACATGTAGCGAAGTTCATGAGCATTTGCGCCAGGCGAAGCAGGTAGCAGCAGAACTGGGCATCGTCTTTGTCGGTCTGGGATACAGGCCGGAAGAACAGTCCACCGAAATTCCCTGGATGCCCAAGGGCCGCTACAAAATCATGCGCGACTACATGCCGAAGCGAGGAAGCCTGGGACTGGATATGATGCAGAACACCTGCACTGTGCAGGTGAATCTGGATTTTGAATCCGAGAAATCCATGATCCGTATGTTTCGGATTGGATTGGCCTTACAGCCCATTGCCACGGCACTATGGGCAAACTCACCGTTTCGTAACGGCAGGCCTAATGGCTTTCTGAGTTTCCGCAGCCACATCTGGACAGATACGGACCCGGATCGATGTGGGACATTACCGTTCGTGTTTGAAGAGGGCTTCGGGTTCGAGCGATATGTGGATTATATCCTCGATGTGCCCATGTACTTCGTCTATCGGGATGGAAATTACATCGATGTTTCCGGGCAATCGTTTCGGGATTTTATGACCGGGAAGTTGCCGGGGCTGTCGGGCGAGTATCCCACCAAGAAAGATTGGGAAGACCACCTGACCACGGCGTTCCCCGAGGTTCGCCTTAAACGCTTTATTGAAATGCGCGGTGCGGACGGCGGTCCTTGGGCGAGTCTTTGCGCGTTGCCGGCATTCTGGGTTGGCCTGTTATATGATGAAGAGGCCTGCAACCGCGCCAGTGATCTGATCGCTGACTGGACCCAGGACGAGCATGAATATTTGCGCCGTGAAGTGCCACGCCAGGCGCTCGCAACGCCGTTTCGGGATGGAACGGTGCAGGACCTGGCGCTCGAGGCTCTCGACATATCGCATGGTGGTCTGCGTCGGCGCGAGCGGCTGGACGGCCTTGGTCGCGATGAAACTCATTACCTGAGGCCATTGTGTCAGATCGCCGAGTCCGGACTTACCCCGGCTGAGGAAATGCTCGCCGCCTATGAACGGCGCTGGGATCATAGTATCGCACCGATCTTTCAGGAATACGCCTACTAGAAAAATTTATTGAGAACTTGATGCAGGTGGCCGAACGAGCGCCTGATAGGCATGCCATGTGGCATGACCGATCAGCGGCAGTGTCACAGCCAGTCCGATCATAGCCGTCGCCATGCCCAGGACCGTGACGCCGATGATGATCGCCGCCCAGAGCGCC
>JAJFIE010000189.1 GCA_021775275.1 Rhodospirillales bacterium
AATTGAGCAGATGTTTAGTGGTGGCCGGCACTGTCCCGCCACCCTCTCACCGGATGAATTCGCCCTTGCCGACAGCCTTGCCGGGCGACCGGTGACCCATCACTCCGAAATGCCTGATGCCGTGGCGCTGGAATACCCCGCATGGCTGGACAGTAGTCTGAGGCAGGTGTTTGCAGGTCGCCTGAGCGAAGAGATGACGGCGCTCAACCAGCCGGCTTCCATGGGGCTCCGGGTCAACACACTGAAAGCAAATTTCGAGACCGTTTACGACTCCCTGGTGCGTGAGAATTACAGTGTCGACTCGACCCTGTTTTCACCATTGTCTCTTCGTATCAACGGTCATGTGCGGATCGGTGGCTCCACTGCCTATCAGCAGGGATGGATCGAAATACAGGATGAGGGGTCACAGCTTGTTTCCCTGCTGACTGATGCGCAAGAAGGCATGACAGTTGTTGATTTTTGTGCTGGTGCGGGTGGCAAAACCCTGGCCCTGGCGGCCTCCATGGCGCGTGACGGTATAGTGCGCGGACGGCTGATCGCCTGTGACGTATTCTCGCAACGTCTGCAACGGATGAAATCACGCATCAAGCGGGCCGGAGCGGAAGGTATCCAGCGCCGGACACTATCGTCAGAAAATGATCCGTGGGTCGCCGAACAGGCCGGGACCGCCGACCGCGTCCTGCTTGATGTTCCCTGCACAGGAACAGGGACATGGCGACGCCATCCAGTGGATAAATGGCGGCTCACGCCCGCTGATCTGGAACAATCTGTCGCCACCCAGCGACGTATCATGAAAAGTGCATCCGCAATGGTCAAACCGGGTGGGCGATTGATCTATTCAACCTGTTCCGTGCTGGCAGAGGAAAACGAAGATCAGATCGACTGGTTTCTTTCGGAAAACCCAAACTACGCCGCTCTCGATTGCGGCGTCCTGTGGCAGGAGTGCGTTGGTGGTGAGCCGCCCACGAAAGGCCCGTATCTGCACCTCAGCCCCGCCACTACACTCACAGACGGTTTTTTCTGTGCGGTGCTGCAAAATACCGCAGATTGATGACCATGCGGACATGTGTGATCCAGTCCTACCGAACGTCGAATGTACCCTGCTGGATCAACACCTGTTTAGCCAGTGTACAGTCCTGGTCCGGCCTACAGGAATTTGATTACCAGTTGGTTGGTGACGAGATTTTCGAACGTGTTCCTGACTGGTACCGCCAAAAAACCATTGATCATCCGCAAATTGCTACCGATCTGGGGCGCCTGCACCTGATCGACGAAGCCTTTGACGGGGGTTATGATCGCGCAATCTGGCTTGATGCCGATGTGCTTGTTTTCGATCCTGAGAACTTCGCTGTCGAACAGACATCCGGATTTGCGTTTGGGCGCGAGATTTGGGTCCAGGCCGACGCACAAGGAAAACCACGTGTATTCCAGAACGTACACAATGCCTATGCCATATTCTGTCAGGACAACGCCTTTCTGTCGTTTTATCGGTATGCCTGCGAGCAGATAATTTCCCGCATTGATCCCGGCCCCGGTAAGGGAATGGCGCCACAAATTGTCGGTCCGAAATTACTGACCTCTTTGCATAATACTCTTGGGTTCGACCTGACCGACGAAATCGCCATGCTGAGTCCGGATGTGTTGCAAGATATTCATGGAGGTGGCGGGCCGGCGCTTGATCTTTTTCTGGCATCGTCCACCAACCGGCCTCGTGGCGTAAATCTCTGCGCATCGCTCGCGGCAAAAGTCAGTGGCGATGGCGACTCATTCATGGACCGTGTTTGCACGATACTTTTGGGCAAACCGGAAATACTGGAAAAGATCGGTCACCCTACTCATCAGGGAAATTGAAGTCGTAGCAGGAAATGAGAAACTCGACGCCCTCGTTATCACCCCTGAGCGGGCAAACGATTCCTTCAAAAGAAATGTAATCCTTTGATTTCCAGAATTCCATTGTGCCGGATGATTTTCGCGGTTGCGCCGCCTCCACGACGGCACGGTGAAACGCCAGACCTTCAGCTGCTGATTTCTGATCCAGGTAGTCGGCAAATGTTCGACCCGTTGCATCGAAGTCATAAGCCTTGACCAGACTCGTTCCCCAATACCGGTTGCAGAAATCCTGGTCACCATCAAGCACATCCTTGACCGCAATGAACGGAGCCAGGCGATAAATTTCAACCAGATCAATATCCGACCATCTGGGCAAGGCGCCATCGACCTGCCGTGAGAGCCAGTAATCATAAAAAGCTTGCACTCTCGGCGAGGTAATCGCTTCCGGGCCTTCGATCTTCAAATAGGTTTTCGTCCGCGGTGATAAGGACATATGATTGTTGGCAACCAAATTGTCTGACATTGGTATTCCTGCGCGGCCCTCTCTCTAAATTAGTAAATTATTATTCTGGACACAAACTATAATATTTCTAATATTAACAATAACTCATTGATAGAAAGTATTAGTATTCTATTTTAGTGCATATTATTGAGTGTAACTAAAGAATTTCACCGTGTACACACACATATGTATTCTCGATTGACGCAATAAAGGATTGTTCTCAATGCAGCATTCCGATCAGGGATCTGTGTTTTTGCAACCAGGCGCCTATGTCCGGCACCCGGTGGAGGATTGGGGATTGGGGCAGGTTCAGTCCATTGATGGAAATCGAATCACCTGTAATTTCGAGCATCGGGGGAAAGTAACGATCATCGGATCGGTCATTACCCTTGTCACGGTAGATATCAATAACATCAACAAAACAGCGAATTAACCTGCTACTCCCCCCATATGCTTTGGTGGTGCGAAATACACTGGAAGGATGTTGCTGATTTCGCTATGTTCGCGCCTCTCAAGATTCTGGAGTTCCCATGACGGACGACACTACGTCAGATCGCATCCTCATTGTCGACTTCGGCTCCCAGGTTACCCAGCTTATTGCGCGGCGTGTACGCGAGTCCGGCGTCTATTCTGAGATTCACCCCTTCAACAAAGTCGATTCAGACTCGATCAAGGCCTACAACCCCAAAGGTATTATTCTCTCTGGCGGCCCGGCCTCGATAACGGAAGACCATACGCCTCGCGTCCCCCAGGGAATATTCGATCTGGGTCTGCCCGTTCTTGGCATCTGTTACGGCCAGATGGCCATGGCCGAAGAACTGGGTGGCGCCATCGAGGGTTCTGATCACCGGGAATTTGGCCGGGCCTTCGTCGATGTTGTAGATAATTGCCGACTATTCGACGGTGTATGGGCAGAAGGCGACCGCGAGCAGGTTTGGATGAGTCACGGCGACCGTATCATCGAGCCGCCAACCGGATTTCGCACAGTCGCCCAATCAGAGAGCGCGCCCTTTGCACTGATTGCTGATGATGATCGTCGGTTCTATGGCCTCATGTTTCACCCGGAAGTGGTCCACACCCCCCACGGGGCCCAGCTTCTCGCTAATTTCACGCACAAGATCTGCGGATGTGGTGGGTCCTGGACCATGGCCGCATTTCGTGAACAGGAAATCCAGCGTATTCGCGAACAGGTTGGTTCCGGAAAGGTAATTTGCGGCCTCTCCGGCGGTGTTGATTCGTCGGTAGTTGCTGTTCTGTTACATCAGGCCATCGGTGATCAGCTGACCTGCGTGTTCGTCGATACAGGTATGATGCGGGCCGGTGAGGCCGAGGAAGTCGTGACGCTTTTCCGCGATCATTACAACATCCCACTGGTCCATAAGAATGCCTCCGAATTATTCCTTGGCAAGCTCGACGGCGTCAGCGATCCAGAGCAAAAGCGGAAGATTATCGGCGCGACGTTCATTGATGTGTTTGATGAGGAAGCGCACACGGTCGGCGGCGCTGAATTCCTGGCGCAAGGGACTCTATATCCCGATGTGATCGAATCCGTTTCGTTCACAGGCGGGCCCAGCGTCACCATTAAATCTCACCACAATGTAGGTGGCCTGCCAGATCGCATGAATATGAAACTGGTGGAACCGTTGCGCGAGCTGTTCAAGGACGAAGTCCGAAATCTGGGGCGGGAGCTAGGCCTGCCGGACCGTTTTGTCAGTCGCCACCCCTTCCCGGGGCCCGGGCTTGCTATCCGGCTTCCCGGCGAAATTACCAGAGAGAAGCTCGAAATCCTGCGCAAGGCAGACACCATCTATCTGGAAGAAATCCGCAATGCCGGACTCTATGACGCCATCTGGCAGGCCTTTGCCATCCTGCTGCCGGTACAGACTGTAGGCGTCATGGGTGATGCACGCACTTACGAGTACGTCTGCGCTCTTCGCGCCGTTACATCCACGGATGGCATGACGGCGGATTATTATCCCTTTGAGCATGAGTTTCTGGGACGCACCACCAACCGCATCATCAACGAAGTCCGCGGCATCAATCGCGTGGTTTATG
>JAJFIE010000190.1 GCA_021775275.1 Rhodospirillales bacterium
CAAACAATCGCCCACGTCCACAAGGGAAATGAAGACTACCTGATTTTAGATGGCGAGTTAATTGAAAGTGACGGCACCGTGCTGAAACAGGGTGATTTTGTTCATTATGATCGCGGAACCAGACACAATTCACGCACAGAAACAGGCTGTCTGCTCATCGGTTTCGATTGGGGAAAACCAGGCCCTGCTTAAGCAGTTCCCATGGCGCGGCGGCGATACTCGGACGGACTTACGGCAAACTCCCGCTTGAATGCCCGGCTGAATGCCGAATCCGACTCGTAGCCCACGCGTTCCGCAATCCGGGCAAGTTTCATTTCGCCTGTTTCAAGAAAATGTGCCGCCGTAAACAGCCGCCACTTGGCATGATACTCTATCGGTGAAAGTCCGACGATGTCTCTGAAGTGCTGAGCGAACCCGGATCGTGACATACCTGCTTCACGCGCCAGATCTGTAAGCGTCAGATTCTCATCGGAATCACTGTGTATTTTAGCGAATGCTTTCGCCAGTCGGCGATCCTGCAATCCGGCGTAAAACCCCCGGGACTGAGGTTCATGCCGATGTTGGGCGGAAAAATAGGCCCGGATCACCTGTACAAGGAGCACTTCAGCCAGACGCTCGACGACAGAGGACATACCGGGCCTCTCGGCGGCCATTTCCTCCATCAGGATTGATAATAAAGACTGGACTGCACCATTGGTGCCGGGGTCGAGAGACGGAACGTGGACAAACGGCGGCAACTCGTCAATCACCGGATGGCGGAGGACATCATGGTACTCATAATGGCCGCAGATCAGCCGGGTCGCATGTTCGCCAGCCGAGAACATTGGCGCATCGCCGCCAAATGACTCCATGGCGGCCTTGCCGGGTATCGGCTCACGTCCTTCGGCGTCAGCCAGAACATGCGCATCACCGCGGGGAAACAGCACCACATCGCCCGCCGACAGGCTGTGGCAGACACCATCAACAATTATGACGCAGTGTCCCCGGGTGATGACGTGAAACTGGGCCGCCCCTGTATCCCGGATATCCATGCTCCATGGCGCGAAGAAATCCCGTTGAAAGTACACGCAGCCCTTCAGACGTATCCGTTTGAAAATTTCGCTGAGCGCATCGTCCATGGCGGCCTCGTTTTTTCCACCTGATATGGATAACAATCTTTCTGAATACTTGCTACTCACTATCCAGAATATCTGGACGATTGGTCAAGTAATCTGGATTTACAGACATTCAGCAGCCCTCCCCAGGGCTTTAGCGTTCCTTCGAGGCAAATTCGCCATCACGAGGAGACCATGAAAATGAAAATCCAATCTCACTTCAAACGACAGATACTCTCTGCCGCATTAGCCATTGTCGGCATGGTAACGCTGGCGGCATGCAGTACAGGCGTTGTCAACAGCACCTACGACGTCAACAGGGACGTCGCCATGTCGGCATCCACGTTACAGTTTTCGAATATCAATCCGGCCGTTCAGATGGCGACCGCCTATGGCGACAGGAGCGTTGGCGAGCACGGCACGTTCGGTAAATTTCCGGCCAATTTCATCACACCGATCCACATCCACACGGGCGCATACCACGGTGTGGTCATAAAAGGAGTCATGACGAATCCCTTCAAGGATGAGACATCCCCGCCTGAAATGCCCGCCGGTTCATACTGGTATGTCCCCGCAGGTTCAGAACATGCAACGGCTTGTGTATCCGCTACACCGTGTGAATTCTATTTTCATGCCGAACAGGCGTTCGACTTCAAGGTTGTTGAATAATCAATAACGGCCACGACGCATTCTTCCGACCCGGCGTCATCGCGACCCGGGTCGGGCTAATCGCCAGCATTTTCGGGATATAACCCGAGCAACCCCTCTTCATTAGCGTCACAGACACCCCGTTCCGTAATCTAGCCTGATACCAGTCTTGCCGGTGTCACATCAAAGGCGTAGTTGGCGGCCGCGATACCCTCAGATGCAATCGAAATAGTTCCCAGCTGACCATCGTCCGTTCGCCCGGTCATGCGGAGAACCTCGTCAGCGCCGCGTTCTTCGATAGGAATTTCACGAACACCATCACGGATGGTCCAGTCGATGGTCGGTCCCGGCAGGGACACATAGAACGGCACACCGTTGTCATGCGCAGCGAGAGCCTTCAGGTAGGTGCCGATCTTGTTACACACATCACCGGCACGCGTTGTCCGATCCGTGCCGGTGATGCACAGATCGACCTGACCGTGCTGCATCAAATGGCCGCCTACATTATCGACAATCAGGGTTGCCGGAACGCCATGCTGTTGAAGCTCCCACGCCGTCAGACTGGCGCCCTGGTTTCGCGGACGGGTCTCGTCAACCCAGACATGCACCGGAATGCCCGCATCATGAGCCTTGTAGATGGGCGCCAGCGCTGTCCCCCAATCCACTGTCGCCAGCCAGCCCGCGTTGCAGTGGGTCAGAACATTGACCACGCCCTCGCGGTTCTTCTCCTCCCACGCGGCGACAATGAGATCCTTTCCATTCTCACCAATGGCGGAACAAATCTCCACATCCTCATCACATATTTCCGCCGCCCGCCCATAGGCCCGCGCTTCGCGTTCCGCAGGATCGAGAGGCAGCAAGGCCGTGCGCATTTCATCCAGGGCCCAGCGCAGGTTTACCGCCGTCGGACGGGCGGCGTAGAGCATGTCACAGGCGGCTTGAAGGCCGGCCCCGGATGTATCTGTCCGCATGGCCAGCGCAACGCCACAGGCCGCAGTCGCCCCGATCAGCGGCGCGCCCCGCACCCACATATCGCGGATAGCCATGACGGCATCATCCAGGGTTTCCAGCCGCACGGTGACGAATTCATGGGG
>JAJFIE010000020.1 GCA_021775275.1 Rhodospirillales bacterium
GTGACTTGGCATGAGCACCTTAAAAATTGATACGCTGGAAGACCTGAGCGCAGCCCAAACAGTTGACGCTGCGTATATCGTGCACGGCACGGCGAAGGCTTGGTGCAGTTTTAACGGCACTGGCACGATAGCTATAAACAACAGCCTGAACGTTACAAGCCTGACAGATCGCGGAACAGGATCATACACAGTCAACCTGACGAACGCCATGACGGATGCTTTGTACAGTGTAACAGGCGGTGGCAATGTCGCTCCTTACGCGGGGAACTACGGGAGAAGCACGACAGTCGCCCCCAATGACGTAAGTTCCTATTACGCAAATACGGCGCTTTTTTCAACTCCGACTCTGGTTGACTTTGACATTTCCTGTGCCTCGGTTGAAGGAGACTTGGCATGATGCAGCTTATGATCCGCAACGAAGCCCTGACGCTTAAGCTCTGGCAACGGGAAATGGCCTTGCGCGACCGAGGTCTTGCTCCGGTCAAGCCACAATACTGCATCGTATGGGAAGACCCGGACGACTTGGACGCGCCGGTAAAGATCACCACACCTAGCCCACAATGGTTAGCAATGGCAATGCATGGAAACGTGTTACCGCCCGTAGATGTATATCCATTACCCATAGATAACACCGGTGCGGTAATCAGCGGCCATCGACTCCATCATGACGTGATCGACGCCATGACCGAAGAACAGGCCATGGAATACCTGCTACAGAAAGACATTCCTGCGAGCACATGGGCCGTACCCGAGGGCAACCGTCGTCGTTTTGTTATCACCAAGCGGGAGATGATCCCAACTGACAGGCGTCATCGCAATGCGTGGCGCTTGGCAGCATAGATTAGGAGTACCTATTATGCCTCAAACTTACATCCAGATCGGCGGGCAGACGTATGATGCCACTGCCGTGACATACCCCACCGACCGGACATTCCGAGATGCCTGGCAGCTTAACGGTACCGTGATTGACGTGGATATGGCCGCCGCTCGAAATATTCACCGTGCGCACCTTCGCGCTGAACGCCTGACCCTGTTCGATCCGCTTGATAAAGTTGCAACACCACTTGCTCGCAAAGCCGCTGGGGGCGCGGTGCTTACAACGCAGGAAAAAACCAACCTGCACACAGCAGAGGCATCGGCGCAAAAACTTCGCGACGCCCCGGCGCATGCAAGTATTGATGCGGCCTCGACGCCAGACGCATTGAAAGCACTCACCCTGGACGTATTAACCTCATAAACCATCAATCAAGGCAAACCAATGGCATCAACAAAACAAGAAACCCTCGGCGGGACTGTTCCGCCGGAGGTTTCGTTTGCTGACTTCATTGATATCTGGAACCGTCAACAGGGGCAAACGACGCCGTCGCTGCATACCACCATGGCGACCTGGTTGGCGGATAACTGGCGAGACGGTGAACGCGAGCTTTTACTCATGGCGTTTCGTAACGCCGGCAAATCGACACTGGTTGGCCTGTTCGCAAACTGGCTTTTACTGGATGATCCCAACCGGCGCATCCTGGTGTTGTCGGCCGATCACGCTCTGGCGCGACGTTTGGTGCGAAATGTTAAACGTATCACCGAGCGTCATCCCTGGACCACCACGCTCAAACCGGTGAAAGCCGATGAGTGGGCATCCGACAGGTTCACCATTGAACGTGACCAGGAATTGCGTGATCCATCCATGCTGGCTAAGGGGATCGGCAGCAATATCACCGGTAGCCGCGCTGATATCGTGATCTGTGATGATGTAGAAGTTCCAAACACCTGTGATACGCCGGGCAAACGCATCGATCTGCGGGACTGCCTTGATGAGACCGAATATGTGCTAACGCCGGGTGGCATGAAACTCTTCATCGGCACGCCTCACACCTACGATACGATTTATGCTACAGACAGCGGCTTGGCGACTAACAGTAGAGATGCGCCCTATTTACACGGATACCGGCGACTCGAAATACCTCTGGTTGACGATGATGGAAACAGCCAGTGGCCGGAGCGGTTTTCGCTTAAGAAAATTGATCGTATCCGAACACGATCCGGCCCCGCCAAATTTCAGAGCCAGATGCTGTTGCGACCGGCATCCACCATTGATGGGCGGTTAGATCCGGACCGTCTGCTCCCTTATACCACGGCGCTTAACTATCATGAGGCGGGGGGCGAGGCGATCTTGCAACTGGGTACCCGGCGGCTGGTTTCAGCGTCGTGCTGGTGGGACCCTGCCTATGGCGCGCCGGGGCGTGGTGACGCCAGCGTGATCGCCGTGGTCTTCACGGACGAGGATGGAAACTACCGTCTGCACGCCATCCGGTATTTGGCTCATGATCCGGCCATGCTGGACCATGTCGATGAGGCCACCCAGCAATGCCAACAGGTTGCTGACTTCGCCCGCAACAACCATCTGCCGTCCGTCACCATTGAAAAGAACGGCGTTGGCCGATTCCTGCCCGGTCTGCTGCGCAAGGTACTCAACGAACAAAGGCTCTCTATCGCCGTGAACGGCCAGCAATCCACACGCGCCAAGGATCTACGCATCATTGACGCCTTCGATGCGCCTTTAGCCGCCGGTCGACTTTATGCTCATGAGAGCGTTCTCGCATCGCCCTTCATCAGCGAAATGCGGGAATGGCGACCCGGGGCCAACGCCCGCGATGATGGACTGGATGCAACCGCTGGCTGCCTGTTGTCGGAGCCTGTGCGATTACCGCGCCGTTCCGACGCGCCTTGGCCAGTTCGCCCGCCTCCATGGCGGGGGCATGGGAATCCCGTTACTGCGAAAACGGATTTTGTCCTTTAATTCTTCATTATAGGACACCACAAGGTGTGGATTAAATTTTGCCGCAAGCAACAGGTGATTCGGATATTGTTGATATGATGTGCGTCGTTTCACCAAAGGAACAATCGAATGGATGCCTTGCCCTTCACACCGGGTATTTCCGTGGTTGATATCGACATCAAAGGCTCCGCTATTTTCTATTCGGAAACCTATGATCAGCCCAACGGCGCACGGCTGCTTGCCTATTGGCGAGATCTGAAAGGGGACCGCGATAGACCCACGTGGTCCGAGTTCGACTTTCTGAATGTGTTTTATCTCGCTCCCCTCATGATCATCAAGGACGTTCTCGACGATGGAGCGGAATTCAAAAACCGCTATTGGGGTACCGGAATGAGCGAGATCGAAGGCATCGAAGCGACCAGCATGACCATTGCTGAATACTACAAACAGGAAGATCGTGCCGAAATCCTGGCGCTTTACCGCCAGCCACTCTCTAACCCGACGCCAATGACAATGCAGGGCCGGTTACACTATCATGAGATCGGTGAGTGGCGGGAATATTCCGCCATTTGCGTCGGGTTCACTGGGTTCGGCGGCGCAGTATCCAAGCTCGCCATCGCCTACGATCTTTAACCACAAAAAATCTACCCGCTCTCACCACTGACAATCTTTGGCAGTCTGTAATCCGTCGCCCATTCGCGGCGGAGGACAACACATGACGACGCCTCTCTATTCTCTCGATAACCAATCAGAAGGAAACCGACCATGCAGACACCATGGACGCTCGATCTCATATGGTGGATCACCGCTGTCGAAATGCCGACGCTTGCCGGACTGTTCTGGCTTATCTGGCGAACCAGGCGGGATATGGAAGATGCCATTGATGACGCGCGCCACGAAACAGAAACCGGCTTGAGTTTCATGCGTGAAAGCCTTGCCGCCTACAAGCTGGAGGTCGCCAAATCCTATGCCTCCATCCCTTACCTGAAAGAAGTGGAACGCCGCCTGACCAGTCATCTGGTTCGTATTGAAAACAAACTCGACGCCACACCTCTTTCCGGTGGACGGGGAGGTGCCCAATGAATCCAAACCGAACAGATCAGATTGATTCGTCGCGCCGCCAGTTTGAACGCGATGTAGACATCCTGGCGCGAACTGTATTTGGTGAAGCCAGGGGTGAATTGGTGAGGGGACAGGAGGCTGTCGCCGCCGTTGTCATCAACCGGGTTCGGCGCGCGCGCGTGCGGAACGGGCGTTACTGGTGGGGCGCGACCATTGATGAAGTATGCCTCAAAGACTGGCAGTTTTCCTGCTGGAACGCAGGCGATCCGAACCGCCTGAAGATCCAGTCCGTTACCCCGGACAACAAAACATTTCAGACCTGCCTCCGCGTCGCACGACGGGCCGTATCCGGCACGCTGAAAGACCCGACCGACGGCGCTACGCACTACCATACA
>JAJFIE010000191.1 GCA_021775275.1 Rhodospirillales bacterium
TGTTTGCCAAAGCCAAGACCCTGAAGGCCGTGGACGGTGTCTCGTTTTCACTGGTGCCGGGCAAGACACTGGCCGTGGTCGGGGAGTCCGGGTGCGGCAAGTCAACACTGGCCCGGTTATTGACCCTGATTGAGCCGCCCACCGGAGGCGTGTTTAACCTGGATGGAGAGGAAGCCGCCTTTAACGACCGGGGTCTGGTCAAGCGTATGCGCCGTATGGTGCAGATGATTTTTCAGGACCCTTACGGTTCCTTGAACCCCCGCAAGAAGGTAGGGGCGATTCTCGAAGAACCACTGGTCATAAATACGGATATGACCAGTGAACAGCGCGAGGAAGCCGCCCGCGCCATGATGACCAAGGTTGGATTGCGACCGGAACACTATAACCGGTATCCGCATATGTTTTCCGGCGGCCAACGCCAGCGCATCGCCATTGCGCGGGCATTGATGTTACAGCCCAAGGTCGTGGTCGCCGATGAACCGGTTTCTGCGCTCGACGTATCCATTCAGGCGCAGGTACTGAACCTGCTCATGGATTTGCAGGAAGAATTTGATCTGGCTTATTTATTTGTGTCCCATGATCTCAGCGTCGTCCGCCATCTGGCCAATGATGTGCTGGTTATGTACCTGGGGCGTCCGGTGGAGCAGGGACCGAACGAGGAGATTTTTGAAAACCCTCTGCACCCCTATACACGCGCGCTGCTGGCATCCACCCCGCGGGTCAACCCGGATGAGCGGCTGGAGCGCATTGCGTTGACCGGCGAGTTGCCATCACCCCTCAATCCACCCAGTGGGTGCGCCTTCCACAAGCGCTGCCCGTTTGTCCAGGATCGCTGTACAAAAGAACATCCGATCCCTCGTGACATTCAGGGGCGCGCTGTCGCCTGCCACTTCGCGGGCGAGGTCTGAATAAAGGGCGGCAGTTAGACGCTTTCCAATCACGGAATCATTTAACATTTCTGACATTGAATCTCGGTTTCGTCTGTGTAGGCTGATATCACGTATGTCAGAAAGGGCGAGGAACGCGATGCCGGATTGTTATCGAGCAGCCGTTTCAAGCAAAGCAAAATTATGAAATGGAGGAGGGTGACTGCATGGGCGCGTTGACGGAAATCAAAGGCATTGGCCCGGTATTGGCGAAGGCCTGCACCGACAAAGGTTATCGGAGCGTCAAGAAAATTGCCGCTGCCGTCGTGGCCGAACTTGTGGTGGTGCCGGGAATTAGCGAGGCGCGGGCGAAAACCCTGATTGCCGCTGCGAAATCCCTGCATGAGGGCTCGCCCAAGGCAAAAGCCGCCGTCGCGGGAGACGCTGCAAAGATAAATTCTGGCGGCAAGAAAAAACCTGCGAAGAAATCCTCGCCCAAGAAAAAATCCGCAAAAGCTGAAAAAAGCAGGAACGTTAAAAAGGACAAAAAACCGAAAAAAGCGAAGAAAACCGGGAAAAAGAAATCCTTGGGCAAGGGTGGTAAAAAATCTGGCAGGAAAAAGTAGTTTTAGCCGTGAACGCCCGTTGGAACGACGTCCTCGCGAGATACCCGCGCCGGGTTACGGTATCGCGTGAATACTCACCCGCTTGATAATGAAATCGCCGCCCCGGGTCGCCATGCCGAAGCCATTGAAGGGGTCGCGAAAGCTGACATCGCGAACATCGAGAACCGTCTCGCCATCAAGGCTGACCTGCATGGTTCCGTCTGCCGTGCGTGTCCATTGAAGCATGTGGACTTTCTTGTCTTCCAGCGCGAATGGACCCGGATCGATGGCGATGGTGCGGGCGCCAGTGCGTGACTTGATTCGTAACGCCAACCCGGCGCCAACTGTGTAAGACAGCCTGTATCCCGACTCCCGCTTGCCGCCCTGATAGGGGCCTATGATAAATTCACCTTCACCGACCCATGAGCTGACGTCCACTTCAATGGAAAAGGCGTTGGTGATGGGAGTGTCGGCGAATATGGATGTGGGCTGGACGCCGGTTGCGGTGGATGATGAGGAGCCGGAAGAGCTCCCACCCAGCGCCTGATTGAGTATCTGGCCAAAAATCTGTGCGGCGGCATCCTTGGATGTCGAACCTGAATCGGTTGCTTTTACATCGTCCAGAGCGTTTCTCAAGCCCCAGTCTTTTTCAATCCAGTATCGTCCCGTGCCAATAGTCCATACAGGGTTTTGGGTAAAATCATCGTCGGTAAAGGTGTCGAACAAAACCTGCTTGGCCCATGGTCGGTCAAATCCATTGGCGAGATCACGTAGATCCTGCAGGAACTTGGGATCTGCGGCCCGGTCAGCTTCCGCCTGATCCACCATGGCGTTGAGGCGATCAACGATGGCTTTTAGCCGTGCATCGCTTGCTGCTTGCGCTTCGGGAGACTGCTGTCCAGTCGTCTCATCCGGATTTTGCCACGTCTGATAGGTCTGCGCCGCCAACAGGGATGGCATTTGCATAACCGTGAGCGCCAGGGTGATTGTGAAGATGTAAGCGTGTCGGGTGGTCATGGCTCTATCCATTCCTGATTACAGATTATTATTAGCCGAACTAAAGGTTAGCACATGTATCCGCCTGCGCCATCCACGCAGCTTTATGGTGTTGGCGCGGTGTCGCGAATATGGAACAATACGGTCACCAAGAGGGAAAACTCTTCTGATGTTTTCCGGAGATCATGTGAGAACAGCTAGGATACAGCCATGAGCGACGAACACCGGGGCACTCCACGGTATAATCTGTCGAGTATTGAAGCGACGCTCGACGATACAGTGTGTGAGGTTGTGGACGTGTCGCCCTCGGGTATTTTCCTGAAAGGAGCAAACCCTGAGCTGGAGCGGGGTGACGTGGTGAGCGTGAACATCAGTGTGCCGCTCATGAGTCACATCGTGCCGGTGCTGGTCGATGG
>JAJFIE010000192.1 GCA_021775275.1 Rhodospirillales bacterium
CGCTGCCATCAATCATCCGGGTCAGATGGACCCCCAGAAAGGGTAGTTCCGGATTGGGAATGGGGTAAATCAGATGTCGGACAATATTGTTCTTTTCGGGTGGCAGGCGGTAATACTCGCCTCTGAACGGCACCACCCGGAAATCCGCCTTCACCCCCAGCATGGCCGCCATGCGGTCCGCCATGAGGCCGGTACAGGCGATAACGTGGCGCGCACTGATCTCTTTATCGCCCGCCCGCAGGACGATCTGATTGATGGTTTCGCGGGCGGACGTGACCGGTGATGACAGCAGCAATTCGCCTCCCAAATCCTGGAATTTTTCCGCCATCTTCCGACAAATCTCCGGGTAATCAGCGATACCCGTGGTCTCCACCAGAATGGCCCCGGTGCCGGTTATATGCGGCTCCATTTCCCGTAATTCGTCGCCGGATAACTGTGAGCAGTCCACGCCGTTCTCGTGGCTTCGTTTGTAGAGCGCCTCCATGCGCGCATGTTCTGCGGCATTGGTCGATACCAGCAACTTGCCGCACTGTTCATAGGGGATGTTGTTTTCCTGCGAGAATTTTATCGTCGCATCCACACCCAGCTTGCAGAACCGCGCCTTCATGCTGCCCGGCTGGTAATAGACTCCGGCGTGGATAACGCCTGAATTGTGCCCGGTCTGATGGCGGGCGACTTCCGGTTCTTTTTCGATGACGACAATTTTGTTATCAGGAAGCCGCTGTTTCAACTGCCATGCCGTAGAAACGCCGACAATGCCACCGCCGACAATGGCGTAGTCATACATCATACCTTGTCCGGCAGGTTCTTCGTCCGCATCTGTAGATAATCCATAATCAGGGTCGCTCCGGCCAACGCCGTTACATCGCCTACATCATATTGCGGCGCGACCTCGACCATATCCATGCCCTTGAAGTCAATTCCGCCCAGACCGCCCAGGATCGTGCGGGCCTGATAAGTTGTCAGGCCACCGACCACCGGCGTCCCCGTTCCCGGTGCAAAAGCGGGGTCAAGGCAATCGATATCAAAGGTCAGATAGGCCGGATGATCACCGACAATCTTATTCGCCTCGGCGATGGCTTTCCCGGGTCCGTTTTCATGCACCCAGTTTGCATCAAGCCACTTAATCCCCAAGGGATCGGAATTGTGGGTGCGGATACCGATCTGTACGGAATGCTCCGGATCAATAATCCCTTCCTTGACGCCGTGATAGAACATGGTGCCATGGTCGATACGGTTGGTTTCTTCGCTCCAGGTATCAGAATGGGCATCGAAATGAACCATGGCTAGCGGTCCATGGCGTTTCGCGTAAGCCCGCATAATGGGCAGCGTGATGAAGTGGTCGCCGCCAATGGAAATGCTGGATGCACCCTTTTCCAGAATACCGTCGATATGATCTTCGATCTGCTTCGGAATTTCGTGAGGATTGCCCTGATCGATATCACAATCGCCGTAATCGACAACGGCCAGCCGTTTCAGAGGATCATGTTCCCACGGAAACAATGGTCCCCAGGCTAACTGGGCCGATGCTTCGCGGACAACACGTGGACCAAACCGTGTACCAGGCCGGTTGGTGACAGCCAGATCATAGGGAATGCCTGTCACGGCAACATCAATGTCATTCAGATCTTTGGAATACTTGGTGCGAAGGAAACTTAGAATACCAGAGTGTGTATTTTCAATGCGCAGGCCATAAACAGAATCCCGGGTGATGGCATGATCGGTGCCCCAGTTATTATTGCCGTCGAATGACTTGGTCATGATCCGTATCCTTTGCGCTTTAACAGATACTGACGGATAGCATGCCGGAGATTTCCGCCGCCATACCCTACTTGTGGTAAACTGTCATCAGGCCCGCATACGGGCGTTCGTGGGATCATAGGGCACACGTTCCAGAATTTCCGCTGAAAACATCTCAGTCAGGATGCTGATACTGAGGCCGGCATCCATGGGAACATCCGTGCGCAGGTAGGCCAGCGCCAGACTCATTCCGACGCGATGACCGTAGCCTCCCGAACTGGTAACGCCGACCACCTCGCCGTCCTTCAGGACAGGATGCAGCCCGAACACGTCTGTATCGGCAGTATCCACTGACAACAGCATCATGCGCCATCCGGGGTTTTCCCGACTCCGCGCGAGAGTTGCTTCTTTGCCAACGAAGCCACGCCCTTCCAGTTTTACAAATGGATGCAGACCGGACTCAAGTGGTGTCTTTTCCGTTGTCAGATCAACGCCCCAGCCGCGATAGCCCTTTTCCAGCCGCAGTGAATTCATGGCATAAACGCCGCATGGTTTCATTCCATACGGCTCGCCTGCCGCCAGCAGTGCATCGTACAGCATGGCCTGATCTTCAATGCGGTGATGTAACTCCCACCCCAACTCGCCAACATAACTGACACGGATGGCGCGTACCGGCACACCCGCCACGGAAACCTCCTGCGCACTCAGCCATGGAAAAGCATCGTTCGACAGGTTGGTTGTCGTTATTGAGGACAGGATGTCGCGTGAATGCGGCCCGGCCAGCGCAAGCACGCCCCAGTCTTCCGTCACATCGGTTACAGTCGCCGACCAGCCGTCACGGGGGGCGGCATTTATCAACAGATCATGATCGCGCCGTCGCGCCGCTGCTGCACTGACCAGATAGAACCGATCCCGCGCCAGACGGGTCACGGTGAACTCTGAACCAATACCGCCTTCCGGCGTCAGGACATACGTCAGGCACAGACCACCGTCTTTTTCCGGAGGTTTGTTCGACCCAAGACTGTCTAACATGTCCAGGGCGCCGTCGCCGTTGATTTCAAACTTGGAAAATGCCGACAACTCGAACAGCCCGGCGTTTTCCTCAACAGCACGGCATTCCTCGTGAACCGCATCAAACCAGTTGGTCCGCCGCCAGCCGGGAACCTGACCCGCCGGGACGGCCACGGTTGCAAACCAGTTTGCCCGCTCCCAGCCATAGGCGAAGCCAAACTG
>JAJFIE010000193.1 GCA_021775275.1 Rhodospirillales bacterium
GCCTTGGCCGTGGTGTAACTGTTAAGCCTTCGGATTGTATCCGAAATATTCCGATCCACATGGTGGATCAGGCAGCCCTGCAACCTGGGCCCCTTGGAGCCATTCCAGGTCAGGCTGGGGTGGACGGATTGCCGCCCCCAGACCTTTGCGCCCTTCCGCGACAGGCGGGGAACCGACGATGTTCCAAACGACCCGCCCCAGCCATAGCGAACCAGATGATCACCGATATAGTTATCGATGGGAACTTCGTGCCAGTCGAAGACTGTGGTGTCGATAACCCGCCGGACTTCCCGGGCCAACTCATCAGTAACCCATTCGTCGCAGTCGATTTCCAGTATCCACTCGCCCCGGCAATGCCCGAGACCTTCGTTGCGCCGGTCTCCTTCGATATCCCAGGAGCCCGCAAGCAATCGATCTGTGTATTTTTCGGAAATAGTTTTTGAGCCGTCCGTGCATTTGTCCAGCACAACGACAATCTCGTCAGCGAAGGCCAATCGCCCGAGACATGCATCCAGTCTGTCTTCCTCGTTATGTGCCACGACCAAGGCGGATAGACGGATTTCGCTCAATGTACCGCCCCTTCCCGTTCATTCTGCATTTTTTATTGCCTTCACACGCTTCCACAGATCGGTTGCGGTTTCGCTAACCTGATCGACCGTCAGCCCCGACATAAGGTCATGAATGTCGGCGTTACGGTAATCATAATCCTTCGGGAACACATCGTCATAGCCGAGATCACCACGTACAGCCACGGCCAAATCCCCCCACGGTGCGTAATGTTCTTCTCGACTTGGCCCGAACAGTCCCAGTGTTGGTGTACCAGCTGCTGCCGCCATATGCATGAGACCCGAGTCGTTACCAACGAACATGTCAACCTGACCGAAACAGGCTTGAATCTCCAGCAGGCTGAGTTTGCCCATCAAATCGAGTGAGCGGTCTGCCGGAAGAGTATCAATCAGCGCCTGTGCCTGCTCTCTTTCAGCCTGGGTGCCAAATACGGCAATGCGGGCGCCCGGCAGGATACCCGTGTCTCCTGTTAATCGCACGACCAGTTCCGCAAATCGCTCAGCAGCCCAGGTTTTTGGTCGCCAGTTAGCAATTGGACCAAGCGCCAGTATTGACCCGCCGCCAACCAAAACCTCCCCACCTAAAACTTCAATGGCGCGTTCCCGATGTTTTTCCGCCGTCCAGACATGCGGCGATGGTGGTGTATCGTGCAAGCCCATGACCCCGGCCATGCGAACAACCCGGTGTGCGAGCAAGTTCCGCCGCCCCAGATGCCAACCCCGACGACAGGGAACCACGTAGCTCAACGGTGCATTTCTGAGATCAACAATCACATCCCAAATACGATTGACACTGGATGCCCAGAATTTCAACCAGTGAAGGGAATAGGGTTTCTTTTCAAGAATGATGATCCGCTCCAGGCCCGGTACGGCTTCGAACAACCCAGCCGCCGCTGGACCACAGACAATGGTCACTTGCGCATCCGGGTGCTGGTGTAGCAAATAATCGAGCAACCCCGTAGAAAGAACAGCGTCGCCGACGCGGGTTGCGGTGATGAAAAGGATACGCATGCCTGGCGTCCATGGCTTCGGAAGCAGCGTCACAGCCTGCGTGATGCTTCCCGCCTTTATAATTGGAAAGCAATGACTTGCAAGGGAAAGGCCTTGCATCAGGCGCACTGGCGCCATACCTCCGCTGGGAAACGCGCGAGTCTTTCTGTTATAATCAATACCGGAGGCCCCATATGTCCGAAGCGAAAATTTCCATTCTACCCGACCGTGGTGTCATTGCCATCAGCGGCGATGAGGCGCGTTCGTTTTTGCAGGGAATTGTTTCCAACGACACAGAAAAAGTGACGCCGGAACAGGCAGGGTACGGTGCTTTTCTGACACCACAGGGTAAATACCTGTTTGATTTTTTCATGGCAGAATGTGGTGGTTTGGTTTTTATAGAGACAGAACGCGACCGCATTCCGGATTTCATCAAACGCCTGAGCCTCTATAAACTCCGCGCCAAGGTGGACCTGGAAGACGTTTCATCTGACTACCTTGTCGGTGCGGCATTCGGCATCGGCGCACTGGATGCCCTGTCTTTGCCCGCAACGGCAGGAACATGCGTTCCGTATCATTCGGGAATTGCCTTCACTGACCCAAGACTCGTTAAAGCCGGCGCCCGCATTATCCTGCCATTGAGTGAAACAGATTTTACGGCGTTTGAGATGACTGAACCGGGCGCGTATGACGCACATCGGATTGTCCTTGGCCTGCCTGATTCCAGTCGCGATCTGATCGTCGACAAATCGGTTCTATTGGAGAACGGTTTCGATGAACTGAATGGTATCGACTGGAACAAGGGCTGTTACATGGGCCAGGAAGTCACCGCCCGCACCAAATACAGGGGATTGCTCAAAAAACGCCTGTTGCCAGTTGTCATAGATGGCGCAGCCCCTGAGCCGGGAACACCGATTATGGCCGGTGATCGGGAGGCGGGCGAGATGCGATCGTCTTGTGGATCCATGGGGCTGGCATTAATCCGGATGGATTATCTGGATGATGCGGCCAACCCCACGTCACCTCTGAGCGCCGACCAAACATCCCTGACACCGAAAAAACCCGACTGGGTCAATCTCTGAATGGGCAATATTCTGAAAAAGCTTTTCGGTCAGGCGTTCCCTGCTGAAGGCATGGCCGCACCGGGTGAGGTGGTCCCCGCGTCAGGCTCCCCTGAAGCAGTGTTGCAGGGGATCAAGGGCATGCTGCTGCCTGTGACCACTGCCTACCGGATTCAGTACAGCAAGAACGGCGCAACACCCAAAGGAGTGTTCTGGAGCAACGCCGACAATGTAAGAAAACGGTTTGAAATCCTCTGCCGTGTTTTCGATCCTGAAGATATCGCCAGAGGCGAAGCCAGCATTATTGATCTGGGATGCGGGTATGGTGCGTTATATGATTATTTAAAGGCACATCCCGTTATGCATGGTGGAGAATACCGTGGCTACGATATCTGCGAATCCCTGCTGGATGCCTGCAAGACACGGATCAAAGACCCCCGGGCGTCATTCTATCTCAACATGCACGCGACCCGGCCTGCGGATTATTCCATCGTGTCCGGCACGTTTAACCTGAAAATGGACGCCAATGAAGCGGACTGGCTAACCTATACCCAGATATCCCTCAAGGCGTTATGGGCGCAGACGGATAAGGCCATGGCCTTCAACATGCTCGACATTGCGGACGCTGCCCCCATGGACGGCCTGTATTACGCCGACCCACAGGTCTTCGAAGCATTCTGCCGTGGGAACCTGTCTGACAACGTGACACTTGTTTCCGGCTACGAACTGCCAGATTTCACTATCTATGTTCGCCGGTAAATATATTTTACATACACCAGTAGTTGCTGTATTATAAATACACTCGTATAAAGTGTTTAATATAAAACAGCTAAAACCCATGAATATCTTCGAAAGCCATGAATCAACGGTACGATCCTACTGTCGCAGTTTCCCTGTGACGTTTGATCGTGCCGAAGGCAGCCTCATGTATGGCGTAGATAAACGCGCCTATATCGATTTTTTCTCAGGCGCCGGCGCACTGAACTATGGGCATAATCACCCGTACCTCGTTGAAGCGCTCACCAGCTATATCGCGCACAGTGGCGTGGTTCATTCTCTCGACCTGTACACTCGTGCCAAGGAACGGTTTCTTGAACAGTTTGTGCAAACCATCCTGATACCCCATGGCATGGATTACCGTCTCATGTTCCCCGGCCCGACCGGCGCCAATGCCGTGGAAGCCGCCATGAAGCTGGCGCGAAAGGTGACGTGGCGTACAAATATCGCGGCTTTTACCGGTGGATTTCACGGCATGACTCTGGGGGCTCTTGCTGCAACCGCCAATGCCGACAAACGCGCAGGCGCGGGGGTCGAACTGGGGAATATCATCCGCCTGCCTTATGATGGGTTCCTTGGCGTCGATACCGACAGTATTGATGTAATCAGCGCACTCCTGGAAACGCCCGGCAGCGGATATGACAAACCAGCGGCGATCATCATTGAAACCGTGCAGTGTGAAGGTGGATTACATGTAGCGCAGAGTACTTTTCTGCAATCGATTGAAGCTTTGTGCCACCGCCTTGAATGCCTGCTGATCGTCGATGACATTCAGGCCGGGTGCGGTCGTACGGGATCGTTCTTCAGTTTTTCAGAAAGCGGTATTCAACCGGATATCATCTGCCTTTCAAAATCCCTCAGCGGACTGGGGCTTCCTCTGTCCATGGTTCTCATCCGACCGGAAATTGACAGGTGGAAACCCGGCGAACACAATGGAACTTTCAGGGGACATAACTATGCTTTCGTGACGGCAGCGGCGGCGCTGGAATTCTGGCGCGACAACACTTTCGCAACACAAATCATGGCGAATGCGAGCTTTCTCCGCTCCCGGCTCAAGGAAATTCAGACGGCCAATCCCACAACAATCAGTGAGGTGCGCGGTCGCGGCATGGTGCAGGGACTGGTCTGCCGAAGTGCTTCGCACGGGGCAGCCATCTCGAAAGCCGCCTTTGAGGCCGGATTGATAGTGGAAACCTGCGGTCCGCAGGATGAGGTGGTAAAACTACTGCCCCCGCTGACCATCGACCACGCTGTGCTGGATGATGGTCTCTCTATCCTGAGCAGCGCCGTCTGCGGCATCGCCAAAAATGAAAGAGCCGCCTAAGCCTTTTGGCGCAAAGCAGCCTGAGCCGCCGCCAACCGGGCGATAGGAACACGGAAAGGCGAGCACGATACATAATCCAGTCCGATCTCCTGACAGAACGCAACGCTTGCAGGATCGCCGCCGTGTTCACCACAGATGCCCATTTTCATATCAGGGCGGACCGAACGGCCCCGTTCCACACCGATCCGGACCAACTCGCCGACACCGTCCTGATCAATGGTGACAAAAGGGTCATTCGACAGCACGCCCTTGGCGTAATAATCATCCAGGAATGATCCGGCATCATCACGGGAAAATCCAAAACAGGTCTGGGTCAGATCATTGGTGCCGAAACTAAAAAACTCGGCCGACCCGGCAATATCATCGGCACGTAATGCGGCCCGCGGCAGTTCCACCATGGTGCCGACCATGTAATTCAGCTCGGTTCCGCTTTCCTGCATCACCTCATCGGCGATACGGTCCACCATCACTTTGAAGAAATCAAATTCACGCCGGTTGATGATCAGCGGAATCATGACTTCCGGCTCTGCCTTTGATCCGCGTTTGGCAATTTCCGCTGCGGCCTCAAAGATCGCGCGCGCCTGCATCTCATAGATTTCCGGATAGGTCAGACCCAAGCGGCATCCACGATGGCCCAGCATGGGATTGACCTCGTAAAGATCGGCGGCACGTTCCTTGACTATCGCGAGATCAACACCAGCGGCGTCCGCCACTTCCTGCATTTCCGCATCGCCATGGGGAATGAATTCATGCAGCGGCGGGTCCAGCAGACGGATGGTAACCGGCAGGCCTTCCATGATTTCAAACAGCTCCGTGAAGTCCTGGCGCTGATAGGGTAGTAACTTGTCTACGGCCATGCGCCGCGCTGTCTCGTCCTTGGCCAGGATCATTTCGCGCATATGAACGATCCGTTCCGGCTCAAAGAACATATGCTCGGTGCGACTGAGACCGATGCCTTCCGCGCCGAACTTGCGGGCGGTTTTCGCATCCGTCGGTGTTTCTGCGTTGGCGCGAACGCCCATGGTGCGAATCTCGTCTGCCCACCCCATCAACTCGGCGAAGGCGCCGGACAACTCGGGCTGGATCATATCCACAGCCCCTGCCATGACCTCGCCATTGGTGCCATCCAGTGTGATCAGATCGCCTTCCCGGTACTCGGTTCCGAAGGCACGCATGAGCTTCTCGCGGTAATCCACATGCAGATCACCGGCGCCTGACACGCAGGGCTTGCCCATGCCACGCGCCACCACGGCGGCGTGACTGGTCATACCGCCCCGGGATGTCAGAACACCCTCGGACACGTGCATGCCGCTGATATCTTCCGGGCTGGTCTCGGTGCGCACCAGAATGACTTTCTCGCCATTGGCCACCCACTGTTCCGCGTCTTTGGTGCTGAACACGATTTTGCCCGTGGCGGCGCCCGGCGATGCGGGCAGGCCCTTGCCGATAATGGTGCGCTCCGCATCGGGATCGAGCATGGGGTGAAGCAGTTGATCCAACTGATTGGGATCGACGCGCATCACCGCATCTTTCTTGCCGATAACGCCCTCGTTCACCAGATCCAGGGCAATCCCGAGTGACGCCTTGGCCGTGCGTTTGCCGGACCGGGTTTGCAGCATCCAGAGCTTGTTCTGCTGGACGGTAAACTCCATGTCCTGCATATCCTTGTAATGCCGCTCCAGCGCATCACGCACCTTGCACAGATCATCAAAGACCGCAGGCATGGTTTCTTCCATGGAAGGCAAATTACTTCCCTGAGCAGTCTTTTCCGCATTGGTCAGCGGTTGCGGTGTACGGATACCGGCGACAACGTCTTCGCCCTGCGCATTGATCAGGAACTCGCCGTAGAAATGATTTTCGCCCGTGGCCGGATTACGCGAAAAACAGACGCCCGTCGCACAATCCTGGCCCATATTGCCGAATACCATGGCCTGTACGTTAACGGCGGTGCCCCAGTCCTCGGGTATATTATGTAATTGGCGATAAACAGTGGCGCGGTTGTTCATCCAGCTACCAAACACAGCACCGACAGCACCCCATAGCTGCTCGACCGGATCCTGTGGGAACGGCGCGCCCAGTTCGTCCTCGACGGCGCGCATGTAATCAACAATGACGTCTTTCCAGTCATCACCGCTCAGGTCCGTGTCTAGCGTAACGCCCAGCCGCATCTTGTGATCATCGAGAATATCTTCAAAAACATGATGCTCCACGTCCAGCACAACATTGCCGAACATCTGGATAAAACGGCGGTAGCTGTCATAGGCAAAACGGGCGTCCCCACTGGCTTTGGCTAGCGCCTCAACCGTCTGGTCGTTCAGCCCCAGGTTAAGGACAGTATCCATCATCCCCGGCATGGACGCGCGCGCGCCGGAGCGAACCGAGACCAGCAAGGGCTGGTCTGTGCCGCCGAACGTCTCACCCAACGCCTTTTCCATCTGCTGCATGGCCGCTATCATTTCGGCATCCAGGCCGTCGGGATAGGAATTGTTGTTGGCCGTGAAGTGGTTGCAGACCTCGGTGGTGATGGTGAACCCCGGCGGCACCGGAATGCCCAGGCTCGACATTTCCGCCAGATTGGCGCCCTTGCCGCCCAGCAGGCTCTTCATCTGTGCGTCGCCTTCGGCCTTGCCGTCGCCGAACACGTAAATCCACTTGGTCATTCGCACTTATCCTTCAACACGAGAAAAATCAGCAACCGGGTCCATGGCGTTGCGCACCAGCGCCAACAAATTCAGCCGGTTCACCCTTAAGTCCACGTCATCACAATTGACCGTCACGTTATCAAAGAAGGCGTCCACCAGGGATCGCGCACTCGCCAGCGCCG
>JAJFIE010000194.1 GCA_021775275.1 Rhodospirillales bacterium
CTTCGTCAACCGGCCCAGTCAGGAAGACATGGTTGATGGTCTCAAATCCGCCGTCGCTCTGATGGTCAGTCTGGGCGAGTTCGATCTGTCCGACATTGCCGAAACCCGGCATGCGCTTGAACTGGTCTGCGCCCGGTTAGCGGCAGAACGACGGACGGACGATGAGCTTGATCGCATGGCGGTGGAGATCGCGTTGCAAAAAGATGAACGAATGAGCGATGAAGATTTCTGCGCCTCGGATGTGCGCTTCCACCGCGCCCTGGTCGATGCCTCACACAACCCGGTCCTGCAATTTCAGATGTTCACGGTGATCGAGGCGCTGCAACCGGTGGAAAACCTGGTGATCTTTCGGTTTAGAAAGCGTGACAAGATCATCAAACATCATGAAAAAATTCTCCGCGCCATCAAATCCCAAGACTCGGCAAAGGCCGAGGTCGCCATCAACGAGCAGATGGCCTACCTGCGCGAGCGCTTCGCCCAGGCCCAGGAATGGCAAAGCGAAAGCGACAAGCGGAAATCATGATGCATTGTTACGCGTTCTAGAAATAGCCTGCGCTTTACGACTCCGTTAACACACAGTACAACACCGCCAACATGAATTGATCTGCCGCGCATATCGTCGCGGTGACGGGCGTTCTCTCAAATTTGATGCACAAATCACGTACTCCGCCCGCACTCTGAAAGAAAAACCATGACAGAATTCGAAGGTGTCGTTCCGGCACTTGATCAGGCATTGAGCAAGCGTGACTACACCCAGTTGACGCCTGTGCAAACGTCGGTTCTCGCCCCTGAACTCAAGGACTCTGATTTGCTGGTTTCTGCCCAGACGGGATCGGGCAAGACCGTGGCCTTCGGTATGTCGCTGGCGCCCACGTTATTGGATGGCGCTGATCGTTTCGGCCACACGCCCGCACCCTTAGGACTGGTCGTCGCCCCGACCCGGGAACTGGCGTTGCAGGTCAAACGCGAACTGCAATGGCTGTACGAGATGACCGGCGCGAGCATTGCCTCGTGCGTTGGTGGCATGGACATGCGCACCGAACGCCGAGACCTGGAACGTGGCGCGCACATCGTGGTTGGCACACCGGGACGCCTGTGCGATCACATTAAGCGCAGATCGCTGGACATGACGCAACTCAAGGCCGTCGTGCTCGACGAAGCCGACGAAATGCTCGATTTAGGATTTCGCGACGAACTTGAATCCATCCTTGATGCCGCGCCGACCGAGCGCCGGACCCTGATGTTTTCCGCCACCGTGCCGCGCGCCATTGCCATGCTTGCGAAACGCTATCAGCGCGACGCCGTGCGGGTCACCACCACGGCGGAACAGTCGCAGCACGTGGATATCGAGTATCGCGCCCTGAGCGTCGCACAAAATGATCGGGAAAATGCCATCGTCAACGTGCTTCGGTACTTTGATGCTAAAACCGCGCTGGTGTTTTGTGGCACCCGGGCCACGGTCAACCACATGACCAGCCGGTTCAATAATCGCGGATTCTCCGTGGTCGCGCTGTCGGGCGAATTGAGCCAGAACGAGCGCACCCACGCCCTGCAAGCCATGCGCGACGGACGGGCGCGGGTTTGCATTGCCACCGATGTAGCGGCGCGGGGTATCGATCTACCGGATCTGGAACTTGTCATCCACGCGGACATTCCAAAAAACCGCGAAACCCTGTTGCACAGGAGCGGTCGGACAGGACGTGCCGGACGCAAGGGTGTGTGTGCGTTGATCGTACCCAACAACATGCGATCGCGTACCGAACGGCTGTTGAATTCCGCCAACATCCAGGCCACATGGGCCAAACCACCGTCTGCCGACGAGATCATGCGACGTGACCGCGAGCGCATCCTCACCGCTCCTTCCTTAAGTGAGCCATTAAGCGAATTCGAACAGACCTTCGCCGAGGAGATTCTTTCCCGCTATAGCCCCGAGCAGGTTGCCGCCGCGTTCGTGCGACAGGCACTTGCAGAACAGACCGCGCCGGAGGAGTTGCTCGACGTTAGCTCCTTTGATTCCAAGGAACCCCGGGACTACAGCGAGCGCAAGGGCCGTAAGGAAAAGCGACGCGATGACTTCACCGGCGGCGTATGGTTTTCTCTTTCGGTGGGGCGGGACAAGAGCGCCGAGCCACGCTGGATATTACCCATGCTGTGCCGCTGGGGTCAGGTCAGTAAAGGCGATATCGGCGCAATCAAGATTTACCAGAACGAATCCCACGTGGAACTGGCGCCTGGTTGTGTGGAACAGTTTCTCAAAGCCATTGGACCCAGCCGCACGGTGGAGAAGACCATCATCGTGACGCGACTGGAGGGTGTCCCGAAAACACCCCGGGAAGCGCCGCACGACGAAACGGCCAGGCCCGCCTCGCGGCCTAAATTGGGCAAGAAGCGTAAATTCGTGAAAGAAGCCGCAGAATTTGACAGGGGCGAGAAACCCCATAAGGAAAAGCCATGGAATGTGGCGGCAAAGAAGCCCAAACGCAAGAAGAAGCCCCATAAATCCAAGTTTGCTGTTAAATCTGCCGAAAAATCCAGCAAGACCACCGCGAAAGAACGAAGGCCGGAGCAACCTGGCTCCAGCCCCCTGATGCGGAAAAAACCGCGAAAGAAACCCGAATAGAAATAATTCGGCGTCAATCCGCCGATGTGTCAGGAACTTCCGTCTCATCAGGAGAGGACGTGACACCCTCCCCCCTCTTTTCGGCAGCCTTCGCCTGTTTTGCAGCGAGGCGTTCAGCTTTTTTGGCAGCCTTCTGACGATCCCGCTCGAAGCGATCGAACTGATAATTTGGTTTTCTAGCCATGGGTGATCCTTTCGGCGTAAGGGCGTTTTATGCAGCTTTTCTGGCGTTATTGCGCTTCCACTGCGGCTTTCGATTGCGGTTATTGCCGCCCTTCCTGGGCGAATTCGCCCCATTGCGACCGTCCTGCTTTTTACGGGTGGTTCCCGGATCGCTGGCGATCACCGGACAATGAAAGGAGTGATCTTCAAACACCGGGACACTTTGGCGAATAGTCTTTTCAATATCGCGCAAGTAGGCTTTTTCCTCGATATCACAAAATGAAATCGCGGTGCCGACGGCGCCCGCCCGGCCGGTACGGCCGATCCGGTGGACATAACTGTCTGGCTCATTAGGCAGATCGAAGTTGATAACGTGCGTGACGCCATCAACGTCAATGCCGCGGGCTGCAATATCGGTCGCCACCAGGACGCGCATGCGTCCGGAGCTAAATCCCTTGATCGCGCGTTCGCGGTGGTTCTGGCTCTTGTTGCCATGAATGACACCAGCCTGTACACCACCGCGCTCGAGATGGCGGGCAACGGCGTCGGCGCCATGTTTGGTCCGCGTGAAGACCAGCACCCGGCCAATGTCGTCACCGTTAAGAAGCTCGGCCAGCAGGGCGCGTTTCTTGGCCTTGGGCACGAACAGGACGCGCTGGTCAATCCGTTCCACCGTCGTCGCGACTGGCGCCACTTCAACCGTGATCGGATCATTGAGCAAGCTCTCGGCCAGCCCGCGAACGGTATTGGCCATGGTCGCAGAGAACATGGCGGTCTGGCGCTGTTTTGGCAGCGCCGCAGTAATACGCCGAACGTCCGGCGCAAAACCCATATCCAGCATCCGATCCGCTTCGTCGAGGATGTAGGTTTCCACCCAGTCCAGACGGACGAAGTTCTGGTTCATCAGATCAAGCAAACGGCCCGGTGTCGCCACCAGGATATCGACGCCACGGGCCATGGCCGTGATCTGCCCGCGGATAGACACGCCGCCATAGACCACGGCGCTGCGCAGTCCCATATGTCGGCTGTAGGTTTTGATGCAGGCATAGATTTGCCCGGCCAACTCGCGGGTCGGCGCCAGGATCAAGGCCCGTGCCGCCCGTTTGGGTGCACGGCCATCTTCCCGGCCGCCGGATTTGGATAAACGGTGTAGTAACGGCAAGGCAAAAGCCGCCGTCTTACCTGTTCCGGTCTGGGCGATGCCCATAAGGTCCTGGCCTTCCAGCAAATAGGGAATGGCCTGGGCCTGAATCGGCGTAGGTGTGTCGTATCCCTCTTCGGCAATGGCGCGAAGCAGGGGCTGGGCCAAATCGAGGCCCGTAAAATTAGTCATGTTGTCAGTCTCTTTCACTTAACATAAAAAGGTCGAACGAATAGCCGGGCATCATGCCCGCACCACCGACGGCGGCCCAAATAATAGGTCCTGCCCGTCTGACGAAACGCCCTAAAATGTCGGAAAGAAAGAAGGCTGGTTTGCCAGCAAGCGATCGAAAACTCGACGCGATGGGAGTGTCGCTGGCGGCAAGTAGCCCGTTTAAAGCTGAAATGTCAACAGGTTTGTGCGATGCACAATTGCTATGCGCCAGGTTGCCGCCGGTTAATTGTGCCCGCTGATCTCCGCATGGAGCGGTTTGGTTTCCTCGAACCGTTGCATCTGTTCCTCGCTTGCCGGGGTCTGGTGGTTGGTTTTCCAGTCTGCGTAAGGCATGCCGTAGATGATTTCCAGCGCCTCGTCCTTACTGACATCCACACCACGCTCCGCCGCCGCAGCGAGATACCACTTGGACAGACAGTTACGACAGAAACCGGCCAGATTCATAACATCAATATTCTGCACATCCGTGCGTTTCTGAAAATGCTTCACCAGCCCACGAAAGGCCGCGGCCTCCAGTTCCGTGCGTGTCTGATCGTCCATTCTGCTAATCCTCCAATCGCTGTCTATCTACTGTATGCCGGGATCATTAACGATCCACTGCCCGCCACCCGATGTCTGAGCGGCAGAACCCATCCGGCCAGTCGATATGATCCACAGCCTCATAGGCGCGTTGCTGCGCTTCTTTCACCGTAGACGCCATGGCGGCGACCCCGAGCACGCGTCCACCGCTGGCCGTCAGTTGGCCGTTCTCCCGTGCCGTGCCCGCATGGAACACCATCGCGCCCTTTACCTTCTCGGCCCCATCGATGCCCTGAATGACGCTACCTTTCTCGTAATGATCGGGGTAGCCATTGGCAGCCATGACCACCAGCAGGGCGGCGTCTCTACGCCATTTCAGCGAGATTTCATCGAGGCGGCCTTCGGCACAGGCGAGCAGGGCTTCGAGGAAATCGGACTTGAGCCGCATCAACATGGGCTGGCATTCCGGATCACCAAAGCGCACGTTGTATTCAATCAGCTTCGGCCCCTCCGCCGTGATCATCAACCCGGCAAACAGCACTCCCTTAAAAGGCCGCTCTTCTGCGGCCATGCCCTTAACCGTGGGTTCAATGATATCCGTCATAATCCGCTTGGCCATTTTAGCATCCACCACGGGGGCGGGCGTATAGGCCCCCATGCCACCGGTGTTGGGGCCTTCATCGCCATCGAAAGCGGCTTTGTGGTCCTGGGCGGAAACCAGTGGCAGAGCGTGTTTGCCATCCACGAGCGCGAAGAAGCTGACCTCCTCGCCCTCCATAAGCTCCTCAATCACCACTTCCGCTCCGGCCTCTTCACCAAAGGCCTGTTCGGTCATGATGTGGTCGATGGCGGCGTGGGCTTCGTTCTCATTACGGCAGATAATCACGCCCTTGCCGGCGGCCAGTCCATCGGCTTTGACCACCAATGGCGCCCCGTGAATATGGATGAATTCCTTGGCGGCATCCGGTTCATTGAAACGGCGATAGGTCGCCGTGGGAATGCCAAAGCGGGCGCACATATCCTTCATAAAGCCCTTGGAGCCTTCCAGAATGGCGGCCCTGGCTGTCGGACCGAAGGCTTTTATACCAGCTTCCTCCAGCCTGTCCACGAGTCCATCCACCAGAGGCGCTTCCGGGCCAAC
>JAJFIE010000195.1 GCA_021775275.1 Rhodospirillales bacterium
CCGGTGGCGGCGCTCCCGCTGTCATCACATTGACGTCGTGATCAAAGGGACGCCGCTGCTCGTCTGTGGCGTTGATGACCATACTCAGGACAATGGGTGCGCCGCTGAAGTGCGATACGTTGTATTCGGCGATGGCGGCAAAGACAGCGCCTGCCTCTACCCTGCGCTGGCACACGCTGGTGCCCGCGACGGCGGCCAATGTCCACGGAAAACACCAGCCGTTGCAATGAAACATGGGCAGGGTCCACAGATACACGGCGTGGTGCGGCATACCCCAGGCGAGGGCATTTCCCGTCGCCAGAAGGTGTGCGCCGCGATGATGATAGACCACGCCCTTGGGATTACCCGTGGTTCCGGACGTGTAGTTGAGGCTGATGGCGCGCCATTCTGTATCCGGCGGCTGCCAGTCGTAATTCGCGTCGCCTTCGGCCAGAAAGGCTTCGTAGTCCATCTTGCCCAGCAATTTTCCGCCTGCATAGTCCGGGTCATCAATATCAATGACCAACGGCGATACTTTCGCAATCGCCAGCGCTTCTTCTATAACACCGGAAAATTCCCGGTCGGTGATCAGCACCTTTGCATCACCATGATCGAGGATGAAAGCCAGCGTCGCGGCATCCAGTCGTATGTTGAGCGCATTGAGCACGGCTCCGGCCATGGGCACGCCGAAGTGCGCCTCAAAGATCGCCGGAATATTGGGCGCCATGACCGCCACCGTGTCTCCCACGCCAACGCCCCGCTTCGTCAGCGCCGACGCCAGCCTGCGGCAACGATCATAGGTCTCCGCCCAGGTGTAGCGGACAGCCCCATGGATCTGTGCAACATGATCCGGGTAGGTGCGAGCCGAACGGCGGATAAACGTCAGCGGCGTCAACGCCGAAAAATTGGCGACGTTCATATCCAGATTGGTCTCAAAAGGGTTTTGTGCAGTCACGGAACGTGCTCTCTCAATGGCGTCAGATTAACAACACCAATTCAAAGCACGTTCCGCACCGCCGGGGAAGGACGAATCAAAAATCGTCCATGATTTAGGTTGAAGGCCGGGGCGGTTCCGTCTTCACGAAACTCTCCCGTTTGCCAATTTTATCCATCCAGGCCCTCACGTTTGGGGCCCCGGACAACAGGGATTCCCCCTCTGGCATCTTGCCAACCATGGAAAGAACAGGTGCAGCAAACATATCGGCAAGCGAAAAATTACCGCCCGCCAGAAACCTCCGATCCCACAAGCCGATTTCCATGACTTCAAGCTGATGGTGAATCTTGCCGATTGCACTATCGATGTTGCCCCGTCTCGGCTCGCCATTTTCTCCTTTTGGGAAAATGTATTCAAGGGCATAGCCCCGTATCATCGTCTGCACGTAAACCTCGTTAAACGTGCTGATCCACTGGTACATGCGGGCCAATTCAACGACGTTATCCGGATGAAGTGGCGGGCCGTCGAATGCTGCGTCGATATAGGTAACAATCCCGAGACACTCAAATATTTCTATATCCCCCATTCGCATGGAGGGGATCTTTCCGAATGGATGAATTGCATCAGATTCCGGGCAGTGCGGCGGGCAAGGCGTCAGGTTATAGGACACCCCTTTCTCTTCAGCCGCCATGCGCACGGTACGCACATAATTGCTATGGGGGGCGCCTATGATTTCCAGGACTGGCATCAGTCCATCCGGGCCAACAACTTATCCAGATCTTCAAAGCTGCTGCTCCAGCCAAATGAATGTTTGTCGCGAATCTCTTCGTCAACGAAATCCACCTGATGCAGTTCCAGCTCCGTCCCGCCATCCTTTTCAGTCAGGGTGAATGTCACGACCATACGGTCTCCGGGATTGCCATCGTCCTGAATCCAGGCCCAGGTCATCTCCAGACGCTCTGGCGGTTCAACGACCAGATACTCGCCCGTAACCGTGTGCACTTCGCAATCACCGCCGACAATAGGCAGGCAATAGGCCCCGCCAACTCTTGCATCAGACTGCGCATCAGGACAGGTGCAGCCTTCCGGACCAAACCATTGGGCAAGTTGCTCCGGCTTGGTAAGGGCGTCAAATACTCTTGATCGCTCGGCCTTGAAATGGCGGGACAGGGTGAGTTCGGGGGCCATCGCCTCAGCCACGGCGCCAGTACTATTTGTTGTCATTGTCGGTATCTCCTCCGGGTTCTGTTTGTTTCAGATAGTCTTCAAGGGCGTCGAACTGGCCTTCCCAGAAGCGACGATAGGTTCCAATCCACTCTGCCGCCGGCTTCAGGCCCGATGACACAAGCTTGCACCGCCGCCATTGCGCATCGACGGATCGTTCGATCAATCCGGCATTTTCCAGAACCTTCAGATGGCGGGATACCGCAGGCATGGACATATCAAACGGCTCGGCAAGCTGGCCAACTGTCGCATCATGGACGGCGAGCTGGCTCAGGATCGAGCGGCGGGTCGGGTCGGCCAAGGCAGAAAACGTTGCAGACAGGGTATCGGTGTTCAGGGACATCTGTAGGGGCTCTCCAGAACGAATTTTATATTTAACAATATTCTTAATTAATGAATTCGTTAAATAAAGAAATTCAAAACGAATGTC
>JAJFIE010000196.1 GCA_021775275.1 Rhodospirillales bacterium
GCGGATCGCCTGTTCGGTTCGGACTATGAATTTTCTGTGTTGGGCGCTGGCCGGCATCAGATGCCACTTGCAGCGATCGCCTTGTCCATGGGCGGTAATGTACGCGTTGGTCTGGAAGACAGCCTAAGCATTGGACCGGGCAAGTTGGCTGAACGCAATGCCGAACAGGTCATAAAGGTTCGCCAGATTGCAGAAAACCTTTCCCTTGATGTGGCGACGCCGACCGAAGCACGCCATCGCCTTGATTTAAAGGGCGGTGATGCAGTCGGGTTCTGATCCACTAAATCCTAGAGGTAGAACATGAAGGTTATCTATTCGGACGCTCAATCGCGTCACGACCCAAAAATGTTTCTCGTAAATGGAGCGCCCCAAGCCTGTCCAGAAAAACCGGAACGGGCGACGCTATTACTTGAGAGCGCGAAATCAGTTGGCCTGGAGCATGTTGTTCCAGACGATCATGGATTACCACCCATTGCGCGGGTACATACACCGGAGTACCTGTCCTTCTTGGCGGATATCCATGAACGATGGCAACGCATTGAAGGCGCTTCAGAAGAAGTCATTCCGAATATCCACCCGGACCGGCGCAGTGTTTCCTATCCCGCCTCCGCCGTAGGGCAGGCGGGATACCATCAGGCTGATACAGCCTGCCCAATTGGAACACATAGCTGGGAGTCCATTCGTTGGAGTTCAAATGCAGCCGTTGAGGCAGCCATGATCGTCAGCGAGGGAGCATCCTCCGCGTATGCCCTGTGTCGTCCACCAGGACATCATGCCTTCAAGGATATGGCTGGCGGATTCTGCTTTGTGAACAACAGCGCTGTTGCCGCTGAAACACTCTTGCTGTCTTGTGAGCGGGTCGCCATTCTGGATGTGGATTTGCATCACGGGAATGGAACGCAAAGTATCTACTATGAACGCCCGGACGTCCTGACGGTTTCGATCCACGCTGATCCTGTTCGTTTCTATCCGTTCTTCTGGGGTTACGCCGAAGAGCGGGGGGAGGGTCCAGGTCTCGGCTACAATTTGAACCTGCCAATTGTTCGCGGCACCGGCGATGCAGACTACTTGCCAGTGCTGGATAAAGCCCTGGGGCGCATACGGGCGTTTGCACCGGATGCAATCGTCGTCGCATTGGGGCTTGATGCTTACGAAGGCGATCCCTTCGGGGGGCTATCAATTTCGACGAATGGTTTTGCTGAAATTGGGAAAAGAATAAGTCAGCTTGCCCTGCCTACTGTACTCGTCCAGGAAGGAGGTTATCTGTGCGATGAACTCGGTGATAATCTTGCCAGTTTTCTATCCGGATTTGATCAGAATTCATCCAGGGTAGAAGCAAACTGAAAATTGCGTGTCAAAGACAAAGATGGACGGTAGCATCGCGCTTTAAATCGAGCGAAATTATCTGCTTCGGGGCGAAAACAGAGGTGGCTCGGCAAATCTGAACAGTTGAGATAAGTGGATTTTCGGCCTGTAACTGGCATACTTTGCCAGAAATCCTCCCTTATGAAAACTCCACAATGTGTCCCAAGGGTGCTGACGTTAGACACTGATCTCTGCCGCGAATAGCGGACCAAATCGGTTACACCAGGCACGTATCGTTTCATAACTGATGTGAATACCGTGCTCATGTAGCAAGCCTTCAACCTGACGCAACGAGAGCGGAAAGCAGACATACATCATTACGACCAAGCGAATGATATCAGGTGAAATCTTGAAATAGCGAAATGGATTTCTCATTCTTGGATGCCACGAAAACCAATCCATCAGCTCAAGCTAATTTTCTCTTACACCGCCTCATTCACTGCATACACGCCAAGTGGCGAGCACCCTGACAGGCGAGGCTGCGGAAATTCCATAGACTCTTGATGTAAATGACAATGTTTTCGGCATCCTCGCGGGACAGTGCATCTTTCCACGCTACCATCCTTTCATTACGTGGCGAGCCGTTAAGGATTATCTCGGCAATTTGCCGGTCCGAATGATGCCAGCCGTGGGCATCGTTATTTAATGGCGGCGCGACGAATCCGAACTCGTCCTGTGCATACGGATCGTCAGGGCGTTCCCCCTGGCCGCCTTCCCCGTGACACGCGCGGCAGTTTTCCGCATAGAGTCGTCGACCGGACTGAATGGCGGCGGTCGAATTTTTCTCGTTCCCTTCAAATGAGTACCAGGATTTACCCGTATCTTTGCTTACCATGATAGCGCCGGTGTTGGCGGTTCCGAACAGGCGGTTTGGATTCTTTGGATCGCTGGTGATGCCGATCACCAAACGATCCTGAAAGTCACTTGCGACCGTTCGCCATGACAGTTCCGGTTCCTGCGCTGTGACCAGACCCGTGCCATAGACATAGGCATACACTGCCCCTTCGGGCGTTACGTGGACGGATGTTGCCGGGTGCCCCGAACGGTAAGCCGATTGCCAATTGCGACCACCATCGGCGCTGCGTTGCAGTCCCTTCAGGGTTGCCGCATAGAGGGTCTTGGCATCGATGGCCGAGGCGGCGAGTCTGAAGGTGTCGGGGGGCACATCGCCAACCCGCTCCCAGGTAAGCCCGCCATCCCTGCTTTCATGCAGTCCCTCGAAAAGGCCATAAAGAAGACTGGCGTCCACCGGGCTCACAGTGAGAGCGCGAAAGCCCACAGGGTCATCACCGCCTTTCGATATCTGACGCCATGTTCTGCCCGCATCTTCAGACATCATGACGCCGAGATCCACGCCAGCCCGCTGGCGACCGCTCACATAAAACTTACGCGGATCGCCGGGTGAAGCGGCGAACGACATAAAATCCGCCGTAAGGTCGGAAATCTTTACTGCGCGTCCATCAGGCGTCGCTGAAAACATGCCGTAATGGGTTGCAAGTAACAACCGCGACGAATCATCAGGATCAATGGTGAGGCCATGGATGTGATCCAGTTTGTCGAGAGGCACAGGTTCAGCATCAGCGACCCGAGGGACGAGGAACAAGGAAGCCAGCAAGACGACCCACGAAACGATGCGGAAATGGTTCATTTTCGATCTTTCGGTTATCAGGTTACATGTTGTGTGGTTGGTAGGTGATGCCGTTGGCTACCTGGAGCTCGCGGATATAGCTGACAAGGGAGGTCAGTTCGTCTTCACTCACCTGCGACTGTGGCGGCATATCGCCAAAATTCCAGTGATGTCGCCTTACGCCATTTTTTGCAGCAATAAAAAATGCCGCATCGCTGTGATGTCCCGGATTGTATATTGTGTGCGCCAGAGGCGGTCCCATATCGGTGCCGCTCGCGTTCGCGCCGTGACAAGCCGCACAATTGTTGTCAAACACCTGTTTGCCGGTTTCCGCCGCAGGCGAGAGATTGGGAATGATCAATTCCGCTACGGCGTCCTGATCCGGGGTAGAGACAGCATTCGAAATCATTACCCCGATACCGCCGATGATCACAAGCGCCACCACCAACGCGGGCAACCGGCTCATCAAGCTTTTTGATTGGTGTTCCATCCACCGTTCCTTAGTTTACTGTTGTCATCTGATGACCCTCACCGACAATCTCGATCTCGCCACGGAGTTCCGCCGTCGTTTGATCGATGACCCAGATTATCGGGCTCGAGCTGCTCGATACATAAACCTTGCCGGTGCCTTCGATGGTTTCCAGATGATACGGCGTGGGGGACAGCGGCACTTCCCGGCGGGTATCCGTGTCGGGGTCGAGCGCGATGAATACCCCTGATTTTTTATCCGTCACAAACAGTGTCGAGCCATCGTCCGAGATATCTAGGCCATGCAGTTTGCCATCAAACTCATATGTCCTGGTGATCTCCCCACTGGCGACGGAAACGGCGGAAACGGTAGCCGCCCGGGGATTGATGACATAGATCGTCTCGCCACCCTTTGCGAACACCATGTGCTCCGGCCCGGGACCACCGTTAAGTGATCGCTTGACCGTCCACGTTTCCGTGTCGATTTCGCTGATCTTACCGTCGCCGCTGTTACTGACATAGACGCTACCGCCATCCAATGAAACCAGCGCGTAATTGGGACCAGGGCCTGTCGCGACCGTGTTCACAACGCGGTTTTCGCGCAAATCAACCACGCTGATGTTGCCTCGTGTCGGATGCGTTGAAATCACGTAGCGGCCATTTGGCGTGATCGTCTGGTGGTGGATTATCCCTTCGGCGTTCATGGTTAACATGACGTGCCCGTGCTCAGGGTGAACCAGATAAATTGTGCTGTGTCCCGCGCTTCCATCAGAGCCTTGTTTTTCCTTGAGACTCCCGGAAAGAACGTACTCACCATCCGGCGTCGAGACAATGGAGTGGGGATTATCGATATCGTCATATTGTCCCACGACTGTGTCAGTGGCGGCATCAATGACGACAATTTTGTTAGCCGACCCGGCGGCGACATAGACGAGTGGTTGCGCCAAGGCTGGCGCGGACATCATGGCCATGACCAATCCGAGTAACATTAGGGACTTTTTCATCTTGTTTTTCCTTGATCCAGAATTAATTGTTTATGTTGATGGCAGCGACGTGGTCTCGTAGTTGACGTTCAGAGTGTATCTCTTGTGAAAGGAGCCGTTCGCCTGGAGACGGGGGGCGCGGCCAATTGAACGCCGCTGGTTCCGTGGCGGAATTGAGGAACGAGTTTTTCGGCCTCCGGATCAACAGTAATCGTATTGATCAGAAACGCCCCGTTACTATCGCCAGCGGGGTTCATGATGGTCACGGCGAGGACTGGTTCGCCGTTTTCGGATATGGCGCGGATACCCAGCACGGTGACGCCGAACTCACTTTCGATCCACTGCCTAACCTCATCTTCGTTCATGACGGCGTTGGCTGTCTGTGTTAACGCGAACATGGCGAGCATAATAACCAGAGTAACGAACCCCACCAACCATGTTTCAGTTTTCTTGAAGGCTTGAGTGTTCATAACTGAACTCCTTTCGTTTACATATTCGTGACAGCCCGCTCCGAGGAGTTCAAAGCAGAATGTCCTGAAAAAACGGGAACGTGATCAATAGCCAGGTCCCCAATGACGTGAGATACCCTGTCATCATGGCGATTCCGGCGACGGCAAGGATGACGCCCGATCCGAGTTGTAATAACCGGCTCGTGCGCCCGAATTTTCTGATCCACCCGGTAAGTTCGCCCGTGAACAGGGCCACCAGCAGAAATGGAATGGCAAGGCCCAACGAATAGATTGACAGGAGCGCAATCCCACCCCCAACCGATGCACTCATCGCGCTCATGGTCAGGACTGCGCCGAGAATGGGGCCGATACAGGGCGTCCACCCAAATGCAAAGGCTGAGCCCAACAGAAACGGTCCAAACACGGACCCACCCATCCGGGGGTTCATGGGACGGATATCCCGGTTCAGGAGCGAGAGCTTCAGGATTCCTGTCAAATGCAAACCGAAGATCATGATAATCGCGCCAGCAACGATGTCGGCTTCCCCTCGATAAGACTGAAACAACTGGCCAAGGGCAGTCGCACTGGCGCCGAGGGCGATGAAGACAGCCGAAAATCCAAGGACGAAATTGCCGCTGAGCGCCAATGTGGCGATCCTGGCACGGAACTTTCGTTGCTTTGATATCTCGCCGATCGGTTGTCCCGCGACATAGGATATGTAGCCAGGAACAAGTGGCAGAACGCAGGGCGAAAGAAACGAAACCATTCCTGCGAGAAACGCGGTGATGATACTGACGCCGGAAATATCCAACATCCGTCATTTCCTTTCACCGTTAAGTTGAGCGATCAGCGGACGAATATTCGCGTTAAAAGTTTCCTGAGATAGCGCGCCGATGTGTTTGTAGATAATCGTTCCCTTTTGGTCGACGAGGAACGTTTCCGGCACGCCGTACACGCCCCAGTCAATGGCGACCCGCCCCGAAATATCTGCGCCGGTACGGGTATAGGGATCACCCAGAGAATCGAGCCAGTTGGCTGCATCGTCTGGTTTATCCTTATAGTTGAGGCCGTGGATCGGAACAAGGTTCTCGCGCGACAATTGCATCAAGAGCGGATGCTCCACCTTGCACTCTGCGCACCATGAGGCAAACACGTTAACCAGAGATACCTCGCCTTTCAGATCACTGCTTGAGAATGAGAGTGTGCGCCCCTGTACTGGGGGTAGAGTGAATTCGGGAACCTCCTTTCCGATCAATGCGGATGGAATTTCACGGGGATTCAATGTTAACCCGATAGCAAAGGCCACGGCGATGCCAGCGAATGCGGCCACGGGCAAAAGAAAGAGAAGCCTTCCCGGTTCGAACCGGTTTCCCGCGTGTTGCGCAATCTCGGTGGTCGGGGTTTGATTAACGGACATTGGATGTCTCCTGTCGCCAAGTCTCAGCCAAGCTGAATGGTGAGGTCGTCCATAAACTGATACGGTGGAATATCCAGATTTCGCGGAGCCGGCCCTTTTCGAATTCGTCCTGAGGTGTCGTAGTGCGACCCGTGGCATGGGCAAAACCATCCACCGTATTCGCCCTGCGGTTCGGACGCTCTCTGACCTAGCGGAATACAGCCGAGATGCGTACAGATACCAACGACGACCAGCCATTCATTTTTCTGCACGCGTGCAGAATCAGTTTCCGGATCGATGAGTGGAGCCGTGTCCTCTTCCCTCGCCCTGGAAATTTGTTCGGGTGAACGATATTCCACAAACACGGGCTTGCCGCGCCAGACAACAGTAACACGCTGCCCCATTTCAATAGGCTCAAGGTCGAGTTCCGTGGTTGAGACGGCAAGAACATCGGCGGACGGATTCATGCTATCGATGAATGGCCAAGTGCCCAGCCCAATTCCTACTGTGCCAACGGTTGCCGTAGCGACGATTAGAAAATCCCGACGCTGGTCAAGATCAACAGGTGACCCGGTTATCTGGTTCTTATTTAAGGCTGTCATGACGTTTTCCTCCGACTTTACGTGCATTCATGGTGGCTATTTTGTCACGGAATCCTTCTTTGCCGCGTCGTTCCCTGTCTCACTTCACCGGAGTCCGAGTGAACGTCATCGAACCCGACCCGGTTGTTATCTGAACCATCTCGATTCCGTTCATGGTTGCTCCTGTCGTCACCTTGATGACCGTGTCCATGCGGCATGAAAAGGTGCATCAGCAGACAACCGCCGATGAGCAGGAAGGGCAGGATTGTGACGAAGTTAACCTGACTGCTCCGCAGGAGAAAATACCCTACGACGACACCCCCAGTGATGACTGCGAGGCCAAGGGGGGATCGAAAAAAAGTACGAACATCGAAGCTTGCGAGAGTTTTCATAATTGTCCTGCCTGTCCTGACATATCGAACCGGGTTTGATATTGAGCACTGCTGGACTGGAGGGTTCTTGGTTTTTTGGCAGCCCGAGTCCCGAAGTTTGGTTGATCCTTAACCCTGTCGCCTGGCAGGGTAATCGTGACGGTGGTGCCAATACCGACGTTGCTTGCGATGGCAAGGGTGCCGCCGTGGGCTTCAATAATTTGCCTCGAAATCGCGATGCCGAGGCCCAAGCCATCATAGTGAACATATGCGGTATCCGACGCCTGCTCAAAAGGCTCTAAGACAACCGCTATCTTGTCTTCCGGAATTCCGATGCCGGTATCGGTAATGGTCAGTTCCAAACCGCTCCCACTGGTGCGCGCAATATCAAGATTGACTGCCCCACCGGAAGCGGTGAACTTGATCGCGTTCGACATCACGTTAACGAGCGCCCGGACGAATTTTTCGCTATCCACATTCAGCAACGTGACATCGCCGGTCGTGGGCATTTGGATCTCTACGTTTTTTCCTTCAGCACTTTTTGACACGGTAAGAGCGGTTCGCGCTAAAAGCGTTTCCAGGGATTCAACGTCGTCCTGAAGTTTCAGTTTCCCGACCTCCGCCACTTCCAGCATCTCGTTGATCAGTGAAAGAAGGTGTCCCCCGCTTTGATTGATATCGTTGGCGTATTCCTTAACTTTCGCAGGGTTAGAAGCTATCGCTTCGCTCAACATCATCATCTCTGCAAAGCCAATAATCGCATTCAACGGTGAGCGGAACTCGTGGCTCATGTTCGCCAGAAACATCGATTTGCTATTGCTGGCGGCCTCGGCGCGGCGCAAGGTGTCCGCCATTACCGCATGACGGGTGCGCTCCACATTCGAATAAAGAAACAAAATGAACACCGCAACGGAAGTTCCGGCCAATACAATACCGGCGAGCAGGATCGCATAATCACCGATTTCCCTTATGTGACTGGCCATCGGTGTAACATCAAAATGGAGTTCGAAAGCGCCGACGAACTCATTTTCCCTTATTATCGGTTGATAGACACCCGCGACTACGCGGTGTCCGATTTCTTCCTGTACTTCGATATCGATATATTGGCGTCCCGTCCGAAGATATCTGTCAAAATATGGTTCGCGGTTTACGGAACCAATAAGACCGGTCTGGGAGGACGCGACGATAATGCCGTCCGCATCATAGATTTTGTAAGCAATGATTCCCTTAGCGACGTTAACGGCCTCAAGAATGTCTGAACGGGGCAATGCCGAAGTAACTTCCGATGCCACTCCTGTCGCAACCGAAGACTCATCCAGAACCACATCGGTCCAATGCGAGGACATCTGCTCCAGTTCCTTCTTCAGGAACATGTTCTCGGTCTGCCGAACACCGAAGTGGACCAGAGTAAAAACTGAAACTGCCACAGTAATCACTGATATGGCGACAAGCCATTTGTTAAACTTAAACGAAAACAACAATATTTTCTCCAAATTCATACGAACTAAAGTCGACGATCAAGATCACCTGAGTACCGTCCAGGGAAACATCACCAGAATTTTGTCGGGTTGGTCTTTTCGTACAGAGGCGCATCACGCCATCCTTCGGGAAAAGAAATTGAACAGGGGTCCAAATATCAGGGCGATGTACCAACCGTATCCGAGCGCATCGATCAGACCGGCAAAGAAACCCGGCCATGTCAGCCACTCGAAACCCGGCAGAAGTGGACTCCAGACAGAGCGCATGGCGTTATCCGGAAACCAAAGATCGAAAACCACGCAAATAACGTACGTGAGCGCCAGAAAGCTGC
>JAJFIE010000197.1 GCA_021775275.1 Rhodospirillales bacterium
GCGGGTTATCAGGACCTTGGCGTCGGCGAGACTCAGGAGGTGACGTTCACCTATGAGGTCTCTGACGGACAGGGTGGCACATCCACGGCCACCGGCACGATCACGGTCGAAGGCACCAATGATGGTCCGGTCGCGGCAGACGAAGTGGTCATGGCCACCGAAGACGGTGCTGCGGTGACCGGCCAGCTTGACGCCACGGATGTTGATGGCGACAGCCTGACGTATGCCCAGACGGGTGATGCGGTCGAGGGCCTGACCATCAACGCGGACGGCAGCTACAGTTTTGATCCGGGCGCGGGTTATCACGACCGTGGCGTCGGCGAGACTCAGGAGGTGACGTTCACCTATGAGGTCTCTGACGGACAGGGTGGCACATCCACGGCCACCGGCACGATCACGGTCGAGGGCACCAATGACGGTCCGGTCGCCGTTGATGATACCCTGACGGGTGCCGAGGACACGGCAATTACGTTTACGGCCCAGGATTTGTTGGCCAATGACAGTGATCTGGATGGTGACAGCCTGACAGTCACGGAAGTCACTGCGCCGGATAACGGGACCCTCGTCGATAATGGGGATGGCAGTTTCACCTTTACACCGGATGAAAACTGGAGCGGAGATACATCCTTCAGCTACACGATTTCTGACGGTGAGGGCGGTACATCAACGGGCACCACAACCATTGAAGTTGGTGGTATTGCCGACGAGCCAACGTTGAGTGTTGACCTTGGTGAGCCGACGGCTGTCGGTGGTGATGATTCAGGCGGTACTCTCGTATCGGAGGACTTTGCTACTGATGCCTCGGGTTGGGGTGATGACGTCTCCATCGAAAACGGTCAAATGGAAGTTGGCAAGGACGAGACTGCTTCCAAGGTATTTGATTTTGGTAGTGATCATGCCGGTGAGACGGTGACCATTTCCTTCGATTCCGATACCTTCGGGTCGTGGGATGAAAGCGGTCATTACGAGGACAACTTCGTCGCCACCGCAAACGGCGAAGAAATGGTCAATACATCGGATGAAGGCTCGAACAGCTTTTCCTTCCAGGTAACACTGGATGAAAATGGGCAGGTTCAACTTGATCTCAATGCCGATACCACGGGCAGCGATGAAGGTGTGCTCATTGACAATCTCGAGATCACCAGCGGTGACGACTGGAGCGACGGTGAGGCTTCTTCACTGGAATATCCACTGGATATCGCCTCCAGCCTGACTGACACAGATGGGTCCGAAACGCTCAGCATTACTATTGATGGCAGCAGCCTGCCGGATGGAGCGGTTCTTTCTGCAGGTACGTATGATGATGTGTCCGATACCTACACGCTTGACCCGGATGCCGGTGACCTGACCGGGTTGACCGTTACGGTGCCTGCGGATGCGGGCGAGTTTGATATCAGTGTCACGGCAACTTCGTCCGAGGACGGGACCACGTCGAGTGTAACATCGACCGTTTCCGTTGAGGTCAACGACGCGCCGGTGGCAGTCGATGACGAGTTGTCCGGTTCAGAAGACAGCGCAATCACCTTTACCGCCAATGACCTGCTGGCGAACGATACGGATGCCGATGGCGACACGCTGACCATCGCGTCCTTTGAACAACCCGAACACGGTGCGATTACCGATAACGGTGATGGCAGCTATACCTTCACGCCGGATGAAAACTGGAGCGGCGATACGTCGTTCGAATATTCGGTTTCCGACGGTGAAGGCGGGACCAGCACGGCGACCGCAAGTGTCAGTGTTGAGGCTGTCGCCGATGCGCCGGACCTTACGGTGGATGTCGGTGATCCAACATCATCGGGTGGTACTCCATCTCCTGTGGGTTACTGGAAGCTGGATGAGGAAAGCGGCACGACGTTTGAGGATCAGATATCGGACAATGACGGTGTCGCCCATGGTGAAATTAGCGGCAGCGGCAGCGGTAGCGGTAGTGGCCACGGCAGTGGTGGTGGCGAGAAGAACAATCTTGATCTGGACGATGATGGCCAGTTCGGCACGGCCGCCGAGTTCAAAGACAAGGACGAACAGTTCATCGAAGTTGATCATTCGGCAGACCTCAAACCCGACAGCGGTTCGTTGACCCTCTGGTTCAATTCTGACGAAAGCAACGATGGTACGCTGGCATCCAGTGATTCAAGTGGCTACGACGATGGCGGGCATTTCAATCTGTCCATCAACAGCGATGGCGAGCTTGAGTTGCGGATGCAGGATGAAGATTCCAGCTACACCATTTCCGGCGGTGACGTCGACAAGGGTGAGTGGAGCCAGGTCACGGTGACGTGGGGCGAAGGCGGCATGAACATCTATCAGGACGGTGAATTGGTCGCGTCCGATCCTGACTACACGGGCGGTATGGAGGGTAACGAAAACCCGTGGACGTTTGGCGCCAGCCAGACCCATAGTGGAGACGAAACTTCGGATGGCGCACGGGATTTCTTCGATGGCCACATCGACGATATTGCCATTTTCGGTGAGCAACTGGATGCCAGCCAGATTTCCGATTTGTATACCGACGGCGTTCAGGACTTCATGGATAGCGGCTCCGAGGGTGGCGATCTGGTTTATCCTCTGGATATTACGGCCGGTGTCACGGATGCATCGGAGTCACTGGTTGTCACCATTGATGGTGTGCCGGATGGCGCGACCGTATCTGAGCCCGCAGTCTACGATGAAGACAGTGGGACATGGAGCGTTGATGGTGAGGCCGATATGAGCGGCATGACCATGACCGTTCCTGATGGGTCCGGTGACTTCCTGTTAAACGTGAACGCGACGTCCACGGACAGCAATGGCGACACCTTCACCACCAGCCGGGTTGTTGAAATTGATGCCGATGAAGATGGTGATTTCGAATTCGGAACCCAGGGTACTGATGGTGACGATACGCTGACCGGCACCTCTGGCGAGGACACGCTTCTTGGTGGCGATGGTAACGATACGCTCGATGCCGGGGCTGGCGACGATATCATGGTCGGCGGCGAAGGTGATGATACCTTAGAAGGCGGCGCCGGTGATGACATGGCCTTTGGCGACAGTGGAAATGACCTGTTCATCTTCGGTGCTGGCGACGGCAGCGACTACTTCGACGGTGGCGACGGGTGGACCGATACGATCAGTCTGGAAGGTATCGATAGCGGTCCAGGTGTTGATGCAGGTTGGACCATGCAGGTCGACGACGACGCCAGCTACACCCAGACAGAGAATGGCATCGAGTTTGAAGGCGATGCGTCAGGTTCGATTCAGCTATCGGATGGAAGCGAACTTACCTTCGAAGGTGTCGACAAGATCGAGTGGTAGTTGTCAGACGGCATATGTTAATTATAAGAGGTCAGCGTCACCCATTGTGGTGGCGCTGATTTTCTTTTGGAGCACGCGGAACGTGGAAGCCCCAGGTTCGGATATTGGCCCTACCCTCGGGTCCTATAGAATACGGGATCATCTCGCGCGGTCCCGATGGACATCCGTCTATTCGGCCGAATTGGAGGGGGTGTCCGATTTATTCGCCATTAAAGTATTTGATCTGAACGGTTCGCTTGAGCCCGGTATTGGAACGGAAGACGAGGTTGTATGGCGCAACAGGTTTGATCTCGAAGCCCGTATTCTGGAATCAATGGATCACCCTGGAATAATTTCGCTTCGTGAAAGAGGGCATCTGGATGATGGTCGGCCCTACTTTGTTATGCCGTTTATTGCTGCAAATCTGGCTTACGCGATGGGTGGCGATGTCAGTGACCCGGAAGTATTGGCGCGTCTAGCCCCGCGACGGCGGCCAAAATCATTGTCGGTCAAGCGTGTCATTTCCTTGTTGTATCAGATTACAGATGCGCTTGCAGCGCTTCATGAGAAAGGCATCATCCACCGGGACATGAAGCCCGGAAATGTGTTGCTGACCAAAAGACTGGGTGGGCGAGTGAAGCTCTGTGACTTCGGAATGGCCCGTTGGGGGGATCAGGTTTTTGATGTTTCTGGGGAATTTATCGGATCGAAGCAATATGTCAGTCCGGAACAGCGTCTTGACCCGGCGGCGTCAGATGCCCGGACGGATATCTATTCCCTGGGCGTCATGGCGTATCGATTGTTAGTAGGGAAATTACCAGCCGGTGGTGAGGTATCCGTACGCCGCGAAAATGACAGCATTCCCGACGACCTCGATCGGCTCATTGCATCATGCCTGGATCCGGAACCCGCCAATCGACCCGATGACGCCTCCGCATTTAAATACGCGCTACGCGGGTTACAGCCTAATCCTGCGCCTGCAACATGACCTGATAGACCCGTCGGGCAATTTCCGGCGAGACTCCTCCTGCCGATGCTCCCGCGTTGAGCATGGTTTCATTGGGCTCAGTAGGCGTGATTGACAATCCTTCAGAGCCCATGGAATCAAGAACCTGTACCGTCAGGCCCAATGTGCTGTCACTAACGAAAAGATCATCCAGATACGTCAGTTGGTCTGTCATGGTTTCGGCACCCCGTTTCATGATTAAATATATAGTTCTTTCCAGCGCAAGAGATGTGCCAACGGAGTTTCGTGTGGAAATCACATAACTCATTGAAAACAAATATGAATTCTAAACATATCGCTGTATTCAATTCATAATGGCAACCTATATGACGAAAGATTCTCATTTTGGGAACCATCGCGGGAAACGGCGTTCATGAGCGCATATCTTTGTATGATAATGAAGTGTGGGCCAGAAAAGGCGGCACTTTTCCAATTTGCTCCCATCAGGTAGTGTCCGCCCATGAACGACATCTCGAGCAAAAATCTGATATTTCACATGTGTCGTGAGGACGAGTGGCGGCAGGCCCAGGTTCGTGGCGTCTATGGTGGCTCATCACAGGATATATCTGACGGATTTATTCATTTCTCAACCGGTTCCCAGGTTCGCGAGAGTGCGGCTAAGCATCGAACCGGACAAAGCGGCTTGACGTTGTTGAGCGTTGATCCGGAATATCTGCCACCGGATATGCTGAAGTGGGAACAGTCCCGGGGCGGGCAATTGTTCCCCCATCTGTATGGATCACTCCCTGTCGGCGCCGTTGTGCGTGCTGACTCCTTGCTATTGGGAGAGGACGGCCTGCACATGTTTCCCGATGATCTGGGTGTCACGTCAGGGGATGGGGCGTGAGTGGTTTTTATGGTCTGATCGGGCCGCTGATCCGACTGGTCGATCCTGAGACGGCTCATGGGCTGGCTCTGAAAACATTGCGTTGCGGGCTGGTCCCATACCAACATATTACTCCTGACCCCATACTTGCGACAAGATTGTGGGGGATGGAATTCCCCAACCCGGTAGGATTGGCGGCGGGCTTCGATAAGGATGCCGATGTGCCGGACGCCATGCTGAAGCAGGGGTTTGGTTTCGTTGAAGTCGGCTCCATCACACCGCGTCGGCAGTCAGGAAACCCCAAACCTCGCCTGTTCAGGCTTTCCAAAGACGGCGCCGTGATTAACCGCATGGGATTTAACAACAAGGGCATGGAGGAAGCGCGTGAGCGCCTTGCCGCAAGGGCAGATCACGGCGGTATTGTTGGCGTCAATCTTGGCAAGAACAAGGATACGGAGGATGCCGTTTCCGACTACATCCTTGGTATCAATGCACTGGCTCCCTATGCATCCTATGTGGTGATTAATGTATCGTCACCCAATACGCCGGGTTTGCGCGCGTTACAGGGGCGCGAGCCGCTGGAACATCTATTACGCGGCGTGCGGAGCGCACTGGATGCGGCTGTGCCTGAAAATACACCGCCGCTTCTCCTGAAAATAGCACCGGACCTGACGAACGAAGACAAAGCAGATATTGCAGACGTTGTCATTGCTGAAGGCGTCAACGGCCTGATCGTGGGCAATACCACCATCACTCGTCCCGATGAATTGCAGAGTCCCAAGGCCAGTGAAGCCGGGGGCTTAAGCGGTAAACCGTTGTTCGGGCTATCAACCCGGGTGTTGTCGGATATGTATCGGCGAACCGGGGGAAAAGTCCCGCTGATCGGGGTTGGTGGGGTAGGTTCGACTGAGACGGCATATGCAAAAATTCGCGCCGGCGCCTCTCTGGTGCAACTCTACAGCGTCATGGTCTATGAAGGCCCGGCTGTGATCGGTGAAATTCTCCGGGGATTGGCGAAGCTTTTACGCGCAGACGGATATTCGTCCCTTACGGATGCTGTTGGCGCAGATCACCGCTAACGCCTGTCACGCCACTGGCTATACAGGCGGTAAGACAGCGGCGCAATGATGACCAGCAGAATGACGCGGTACAGATGATGCGTCGACACGAACGCGGGATCAACGCCTAGCGCGATGCTCATGAGCATCATTTCCGGCAGGCCGCCCGGCGCGAACGCCAGCCATAACGCTGCAAAGGAAACCCCTGTTAACGGCGCAATCGAGAGGGCTGCCAATGCAGCCGCTGCGAGCATGTAAAGCCCCGTAATGACGGCGGCGAAAAGCGTTTCGGGAATCTCGCGGATAGATACCCCGATGAACCGGCAGCCAATGCTGGTTCCGACCACGATTTGCGCCGCATTGACCAATTCTATGGGGGGCTTGGCCGCTGTAACGCCTGCCAGATGAATGCCCATGCTGGCGACCATGGCGCCTATAAGGGGGTAGGCCGGGATACGAATTGCCCTGGCCACCAGTGGGCCGACAATACCTGCGGCTAACAGCATGAAACCGTCAGAGAGCGACAGGTCGCCGATCGTGGCGATGGCCGATGCGGTATTCGCGGGGACCACTCCTTCGACAAATCTGAACCAGAAAGGAATGATCAGGACCGTTAGCATGATGCGGACGGAATGGATCAGTGCGATGGAACGGTCATCGCCTCCCATCGCTCCTCCGGTAATCACCATGTCGGTCAATCCGCCGGGAACAGAGGAGAAAAAGGCCGTCGGCTGGTCAAAACCGAGCAACTGCCGGAGTCCAAAAAATCCAATGACCGTGACCATTGCGACGAATACCGTCATTGCGGACAGGGTGGCGAACCACCCCGGAATGCTTTGCAGGACGGCGGGTGTGAATGCGCTGCCCAGCATGACACCCAGGACAGCCAGCATGATGACCCGCAATCGAATGGGGCGTTGCAGGCGTCCTCCTGCCATGGCGATGATTGTTGTGGCGATCATGGCGCCCAGCATCCATGCGAGTGGTATGCGAAACTGACTTAATATCCATCCGCCAAGAGTACCGATGGCAAGGGTGACGGCCAGACGGGTTGTGGCATGGAGGAAGGTTTTGGCGGATGTACGCTGATCTGCTTCGGGTGTCACGGCAGGAATTGCTCTTTGACGATCCGTTCGTCCAGATTGTGTTCCGGGTCGAACAGGAGTGTTGTCGTTTTGCTGCTGTCCTGTGAAATGGTTACCCGTTTGACGTTTCGCACTTCCGTATAATCCGCCACCGCACTTACCAGCCGTTCATCATAATCCAGAATATCGACTTCCACGGCGGCCCGTTGCGGCAGAAGAGCGCCGCGCCAGCGCCGGGGCCGATAGGCGCTGATGGGTGTCAATGCCAGAAGCTCCGCCCCGATAGGAACAATGGGCCCGTGGGCGGATGCGTTATAGGCGGTAGAGCCGGCAGGGGTGGCGACCAGTACGCCATCACAGATCAGCTCGCTCATGCGTTCAATTCCATCCACCTTGATCCGCAACTTGGCGGCAAGGCGGGTTTCGCGGAGCATGGAAACTTCATTAATGGCCAGCGCTTCATGCCGTCCGCCGTTGGCGTCAATTGCAATCATGCGAAGCAGGTGCAGGTCTGCGGCTTGTGCCTTGTTCAGTCGCGCAGGCAAGTCCTCTTCATCATAAGCGTTCATGAGGAACCCGACGGACCCCCGGTTCATGCCATAAACCGGGGCGCGTCGATCCATGCTTTCGTGCAACGCACGCAACATGAATCCATCGCCGCCCAGTGCGACAACCACATCGGATTTCTCAGGTTCGACGTGATCATACCGCGCGGTCAGGCGCACCAGGGCGTCCTGCGCTTCCGCATTCCGTGCGGCAACAAACCCGATGGTCTTGAATGCCATGAATCCCTCCGGTCAACCGGCGGGTGAGAGTATAATCAATGATCAACCCAGCGCCAGTCTGCGTATACCAATTGGTAAATTAACCGCCCGTGACACTCATGTGGCGTTTGACGGAAGGGCCGCCATTTTTGCGGTCGATAATGAAATCATGCCCTTTGGGCTTGCGGAGGATCGCGGCGTCAATGGCCGCTTCCAGGGCGGCGTCACCTTCGCTGGACCGAAGCGGTTCGCGCAGGTCAGCAGCGTCATCCTGCCCCAGGCACATATAAAGCGTGCCGGTACATGTCATACGGACGCGGTTGCATCCTTC
>JAJFIE010000198.1 GCA_021775275.1 Rhodospirillales bacterium
CTCCATCACCGGCTTCGGACAAACCGGTCCCTATGCGCCGCGCCCGGGCTATGACTATCTGGTGCAGGGCATCGGCGGGATCATGAGTCTGACAGGCGAGTCAGAGGGAGAGCCCATGAAAGTGGGCGTTGGCATCTCCGATATCGTCTGTGGCCAGAACGCCATGATCGCCGTTCTGGCGGCGCTGCATGAACGCAAATCGTCCGGCCTCGGGCAATGGATCGACATGTCCCTGCTGGACTCCCAGGTTGCCTGGCTGGTCAACGAAGGCATGAACTATCTGTTATCGGGGAACCTGCCAAAACGGTTGGGCAACGCACACGCCAACATCGTGCCCTATCAACTTTTCCCCACGTTGGACGGCCATGTGATTATTGCCGTTGGCAATGATTCCCAATTCCGTCGGTTCTGTGAGGCCGCAGGATTAGGTGATTGCGCCGACGACGCGCGCTTCGCCACCAACCCGGCGCGTCTGAAAAATCGTGATGCGCTGGTCGCCATGATCAAAGAGATCACCGTGCAGCACACCATGCACGAATGGCTGGAACGGTTGGAGGCATCCGGCGTTCCCTGTGCGCCGGTGAATGATCTTCGTCAGGTCTTTGAAGACCCGCAGGTGATCAGCCGCGCCATGCGTATTTCCATGGATAATGCAGCGGCGGAAGATGGCGCTGTTGATCTGATCGGCAGCCCCATCAAGATGTCCCGCACGCCGGTCAGCTATCGCCACGCACCGCCACGGTTGGGTGAGCATACGGACGAAATTCTTTCATCTGACCTGAACTTGGACGAAGATAAAATTCAGGCGTTGCGGAAAATGGGTGTGATATGAACGGCAAGGATATTTTCCACAAGGATTTTCAGATCAAACCCTGGTGGTGGGAAGCCTATGAACCACAAGCCATCGATCTGGCGGATGTTCCGCGAACGACGGATGTGGCCATCGTCGGGGCAGGGTATGCCGGTATTTCGGCGGCGCTCGAGTTGGCAAAGAACACGATAAATGCCGTGGTGTTTGACGCCGAGCAGCCGGGCTTTGGCGGATCAACCCGGAATGGCGGGATCGTTTCAGGCGGCGGCAGTGTGGGCAAGCGGTATACGTCAACATCTCCGTCGGAGATCGAGCACGTCAACAATCTGCGCCGCGACGCCGCAGACAGCTTCAGCCTCGTGGAGCGCCTCATCGAAGAAGAGAATATCGATTGCGGCTGGCACAGGACCGGCAGCTTCATTGGCGCGTGGTGCGAAAAACACCTGAAAACGATGGGCGAGAAGGTCGCATTGTTGAACGAACACGCCTACGCCGATGCCTACATCGTGCCGCGCGAACAGCAACGGGACTATATCGGCAGCGATTATTACCGGGGCGGTATGGCGGTAGACCGTGGCGGACACCTGCACCCGGCGCTGTATTTCAAGGGGCTGCTGGATGCGTGCGAGCGGCGCGATGTAACCGTTTGCGCCAAGGCGCCGGTGACCAGACTGACACAGACAGATACCGGGTGGCGGATTGAGACGGCGCGTGGCGTGACCGACGCCAAAGACATCGTGATCGCCACCAACGGATACACGGGCGATGTGACGCCGCAGTTCAAACGGCGGGTTGTCCCCATCGGCAGTTATCTGATCGCGACGGAAGAACTGCCGGATGATCTGGCGCGCAGCATCAGTCCGACAAACCGGGCATTTGCGGATTCCAGACGGGTGCTGACCTACTACCGTCTGTCGCCCGACGGTAAACGACTGCTGTTCGGCGGCCGGGCGAAGTTCGGTCAGACCGATCCACTGGAAACCGCGCCGATCCTGTATCGCTTCATGACGGACCGCTTCCCGCAACTGAAAGGCAGCCGCATTACCCACGCGTGGACCGGGAACGTCGCCTTTACCATGGACGAGTTGCCGCACATGGGGACGCTCGATGGCATGCACTATGCCCTGGGCTGCAACGGTTCCGGCGTCGCCATGATGACGTATCTGGGGACCCAGACCGCGCGTAAAATCGCCGGTGTGGCCAATGAGCCCTGTGCCTTCGATGGCCCGGCTTTGCCCGGCCATGCGCTCTATAATGGTAATCCGTGGTTCATTCCCATGGTGGGTCGGTATTTCCGGGTACGTGACTGGATTGACCGGCGGCTTAATTAAGCCAGGCATTTATGAGAGCTGTTTGCAGAATGGGCGCCGTGTCTGCTTTCATCCCATCTCCTGCCACGCAAATGTCGGAGAGTGCATTTCCGGGAAATGCTAGCGGAAGTCTTCTCATTTGTATCAAATTCAAGCGGTAGTAGAGCTTCCTGCAACGCCTCACTCTTTAAGATTTATACCTCTGATCAATATGTGATTTTACCATTATGATTTTTTCCGAGTTCAAAGGTTTGCGTCGTCATGGTGGGCCAAGGCAATCAATTCTCATCATATTGTTCGTGGTGGAGTTGGTTGGAGTTTTTGGATATCTAGGCGGTTATTCAGACCGTGATGAAAAAGGGCACTTGGTATGGCACGCTTTTCAGTGGGACACGAAGGTAGTTGTTTACACAGCCTTGATGTGGGTTTCATGGATAATCATTGTTGCTGTGTTATGGCTTTCTAAAGAACATATCCATTTTAAAATTGGGGGCACTATTCTAGGTAGCCTTCCTGTTATTCTTTTTGTTCTCTTTTTCTTTGACCTTGTCGAACTTAGTTTATGATTACCGTTCCGGGTCATGTGCGGAAGATATTATCTGGCTCAAGCGACGCCTGTTGACAGGTCGATTACGGTCATTGGTACAGGCTAATCCGCCATACAACTTAAAATTCGAGCAGAGTCTTCACTTGGACAACGTCCTCGCTACCGCATCACGCCATCCGGCATAGCGTTGTTCCCGCTGATCTTCCGCCATGTCCGGTGAAAACCGTTGATCGAGGGCCCAGCTTTTGGCGAACACGTCGGGGGCCGGGTAGAATCCTGAATGCATTCCCGCCAGATAGGCGGCCCCGAGCGCTGTCGTTTCCAGAACCTTCGGGCGGTCCACCGGCGCGTTCAGCAGGTCAGACAGACGCTGCATGGTCCAGTCCGACGCGACCATGCCGCCGTCAACCCTGAGCACGGTGTCATGAGCGCTGTCCCAGTCACCGCGCATGGCGTCGAGCAGGTCGCGGGTCTGGTAACAGACACTCTCAAGGGCGGCGAGGGCTAACTCCTTTGGTCCCGTCCCCCGTGTCAGTCCGAACATGGCGCCCCGGCATTCTGAATCCCAATAGGGCGCGCCGAGGCCGACGAAGGCCGGCACCAGATAGACCTGCTGATTGGGATCAGCCTCGGCGGCCAGTTCACCCGATTGCGCCGCATGTTCGATAATCCCCAGGCCATCGCGCAACCACTGCACGGCTGCCCCGGCAATAAAGATCGAGCCTTCCAGCGCATACGTCGGCTTGCCGCCCAACTGGTAGGCAATGGTGGTCAGTAAACGGTTTTGCGATGTAACGGCCACATCACCGGTATTGAGCAAGGCGAAGCAACCAGTGCCATAGGTGGATTTCATCATGCCCGGCCGGAAGCAGGCCTGCCCGACCGTCGCCGCCTGCTGATCACCGGCGATGCCGGTTATGCGAATGGCGCCGCCAAAGATTGCGGGGTCAGTCTCGCCGAAATCATCGGCTGAATTCATGACTTGCGGCAGGACGGCGTCCGGCACGCGGATGATGTTCAGCAATTCCGGGCACCACTGGCCCTGATGAATATCATAGAGCAATGTGCGGCTGGCGTTGGTCGCATCAGTTGCGTGCACCTTGCCACCGGTCAGCCGCCATAACAGGAAGCTGTCGATGGTGCCAAAGGCGAGTTTGCCTTTGGCGGCGGCGTCGCGTGCGCCATCAACATTATCCAGAATCCAGGCGACCTTGGTGCCGGAAAAATAGGGGTCGAGCAGCAGTCCGGTTTTCGCCGATACAGTGTCTTCGTGACCGGCGTCTTTTAGCGCCGAGCAAATTTCCGCCGTGCGTCGATCCTGCCATACGATGGCGTGATGCAGGGGTTGACCGGTTTCGCGGTCCCAGACCACGGTCGTTTCCCGTTGGTTGGTGATGCCGATGGAGACAACATTGCTCGCCGACGCACCGCATTTTTCCATAACCTCACGACATGTGGCGATGGTCGTATTCCAGATATCCTCCGGGTCATGTTCAACCCAGCCGGACGCGGGGAAATGTTGCGCGAACTCCTGCTGCGCCATGGCGGCGATCTGGTGGTCTTTGTTGAACAGGATGGCGCGTGAAGACGTGGTCCCCTGATCAATGGCTAGGACGTACTGCGGCATTGCAAGCTCCCGGCAGTGGCCGTGATCATACCTCAGGCGGCATGTATGGTGCGGTCAGAATAATTGTCCGATAGCCATTGTGCGAGCGTTGATTTTTCCTGCCCGGTCAACCTCAGGCCCAGTTTTGTGCGTCGCCAAATAATATCTTCGGCTGTCATGGCCCATTCATGGCGCACCAGATAGTCGACTTCGCATTGATACAAACCGCCGCCGAAACAGATCCCCAGATCGGTCTCGGTTTGTGCCCCGGCAGCGATCTGAAGCGCCCGTGTTCCATAGGCCTGAGCCCATCGTTCCGCCACACGTTCCGGCACAGCAGGTGCATCGTCGCACAGTGACCGCACCAGGGTTGTATGTCCGTCGAGAGGAAAATCGCCACCAGGCAGGACAGCGCCCGCTGTCCATCGCTGTTTGGCGTGAGGGAACCATGCAGAAAGCTTTTCAAGGACATCTTCCGCCAAACGTCGATAGGTGGTGATCTTTCCGCCAAATATATTAAGTACGGCAGGGCCGTCACTGCCCCCCTCAACATTCAATACATAATCACGCGTCAGTTCCTGTGCGGCGCTGGCGCCATCATCATACAGCGGTCGGACGCCTGAATAGGTCCAGACAACATCCGGTACTGATACGGGCCTGGAAAAATACTCGCTTGCCGCTGCGCACAGATAGGCAATTTCATCGTCGGTTGCGGCAACGCCATCCGGCTTTCCCCGGTAGTCCACATCCGTTGTTCCGATCAGGGTGAAAGCCCGTTCATAGGGAATGGCGAAAATAATCCGCTGGTCGGCATTCTGGAAAATATAGGCGCGATCATGGTCAAAAATACGGGGCACGACAATATGACTGCCCTTGACCAGCCGGATCCCGGCGCGACTGTTTATGGCCAGTTTATCGGTTATGACATCCTGCACCCAGGGACCGGCTGCGTTGACAATGGCCTTGGCGCGAACGGTCCCGGTCTTGCCGGTGAGGGTGTCGGTGACGGTCAGTTCCCAGTGGTCTGCCTGCTGCTCGGCGGAAACGACCTCTGGCCTGACGCGAATATCGGCGCCGCGCTCGGCCGCATCCATGGCGTTGAGGATAACCAGTCGCGCGTCTTCGACCCAGCAGTCGGAATATTCAAAGGCCTTGGTAAAACTCGATTTCAACGGGGTGCCTGCCTCATCCGTTCGCAAGTCCAGCCCGCACGAGGGCGGCAGGCGTTTCCGGCCCCCAAGATGGTCATAGATAAACAATCCCAAACGGATGAACCACGCGGGCCGCAGGTCCTTGTGATGGGGCAGCACAAACCGAAGTGGCCGGATAATATGAGGCGCCATGGACCACAATACCTCGCGCTCACTGAGAGCTTCACGAACCAGACGAAATTCATAGTGTTCCAGATAGCGTAGTCCACCATGGATAAGCTTGGTCGATGCCGACGAGGTACCGATTGCCAGGTCCTGTTTTTCAGCAAGAAAAACCGACAGGCCACGTCCGGCGGCATCCCGGGCAATACCACACCCGTTAATGCCACCCCCAATAATGGCGATATCGACAATATCGGCGCTCACTCGCAGTCTCCATGGACAGTTTTCACTTGCCGTGAAAAACGAACCTTAAATGAAGAAAAACGAAACCACAACGAAAATGCGAGTTTCAAAAAAAGAGGATGGATCAGCCCTCGGTCGCGGCAATTTCCACACGCACATCACCGTTCGCACAGACTCGGGCCAGGTGTTCGGGCAAGGGTCGATTGGTGACGAAGTGGTCAAGCTGTGACAGGTGGCCGATCCTGACCGGGGCTGTTCTCTCGAATTTCATGTGATCGGCGACAAGGATTGTATGGCGTGCATTCTCAATGATCGCCTGGGCGATTTTTACTTCCCGGTAATCGTA
>JAJFIE010000199.1 GCA_021775275.1 Rhodospirillales bacterium
GGAAAAATTGCGTCAGGGACCCACGCCCCTGCACCAGATTTCCACCCTCGGCATGGGTGAAAGTGTGCTGGCCAGACTGGTAGACGAAGGCAAGGTCGTGCTCTCCGCCTTCACGCCCAGCGACGCCAGCCATGTACTGGACCGCCAGGGTAACTGGAACCGGGAAGCTGCCGAGATGGGAGCAACCCTCTATGTGCGCCGCCTGTTTGACCTGGGCCACTATTACGTAGCGGATGATGCGGTGAATTTCAGCCGTGTGGTCTTCGAGCGCACCGTGGTGGAAAGCGCCAAGACCGTCACCGGCGCCGTGTTGGCCGAACACTATGGTATCGAACCGGAAATCAAATCCCGCCTTGGCCACTTCCTGTTGGAAACCGCCACCCGGGATTTGGAAACCGGGAAATCCGGCCCGTTAGATATTACCATCGATCTCGACCGTCCCTTACTCGCCATTGGCGCTCCGGCGGCAACCTATTACGGCGGCGAGGCCGGCGCCGCGGCGCGCATAAAGGCCCCGCTTATCGCCCTGCCTCACGCCGATGTGGCGAACGCGGTAGGCGCCGTGGTGGGGAGTGTGAAAGGTGATGCCCAGGCCCTGATCACAGAACCCGAGCCTGGCCGGTTTCGGGTTCATTCCGATTTAGGCATCAAGGATTTCCCCGATCTGGAGCAGGCCGACGCCTTTGCCGAGGCAAGCGTGCGCGAGATGTCAGAATCCCGGGCACGGGAACGCGGCGCTTCGGAAACAGATACGGTACTGAAACGCGACGACATCAAGGTCGAAATCGTTGGCGGCGGTCATGTGTTCGTGGAAAGCAAACTGACCGCCACATCGAGAGGACGACCGGACCTCAGCAACTGAATCCGGACACGTCGATAACTCATTGATATTACACAAAATGTAGACTTTTGTTCACTTTTGTAGACTCTGCTTGGCCTACATTTCCAGGTTCTTTTTTATTTCAATGGGTTAGCCACAATTATTTTCCATAATAATGTAGACTTTTGTAGACACCTGTAACGCAATTACCATTTTGGCCCAGTTCGGGAAAACGGCGGTGTCGAGCGACATATTCACTGTGGAAAAGAACATTAATCATAAAAAAGGAATTAATACATATTTTTTTCTAAAAGTCAAGAAAATCCGGGGTTCCGTCCGGTGCGATACGAGAAGCAGACCGGTTTCGGACCGTGACGTTACGATGGATTTTGACCCTTAATGGCATTTGTAGAATGACAGCTCTTGGTTGGTAGTATCTACTTATGATTACAGTGGCGTTGAACGCCTGATTGAAATTCACTCGGACGGCCAGCCCCGATAGAGGGATCATTTCACTGTTTTGTCAGTGGCGATAAGGATTTATCCAATCGGGCGGTTGTCTTAGGGCAGGGTTTCGGGTGCTGGCTCATTTGGCGTGACAGTGACAAACCTGAAATTTTTCAACTAACCCGGAGAATACGCAAGTTCACTTTGGCGCCTATTGGGGAAATATTACGGCCACGGTTGTCCCCTTACCAAGTTCGCTATCAATGCACAGTTTTGCATCCTGAGCCTCCACAAGTGATCTGACGATAGACAGCCCAAGACCTGTTCCGTTTTGGGTTATGTGCGGGTCATCATGCGCCTGAGAAAACGGTTCGGTGATTTTAGGCAGTCTATCCGGTGATATGCCAATCCCTGTATCACTCACCTTCATGGTGAATTCCTGGCCCGACAACAATATTGATATCGAAACTTTTCCATCACGGTCTGTAAACTTGATTGCATTGGATAGTAAATTCAAAGCAATCTGGACGACAGACCGCCTGTCAGCATAAAGGGATGGTGTTTCTTCAGGGAATTCCATAGACAGATCGACGCCTTTTTCCCTGGCAACCTGTTCAACATTCCTGATGCATTCCCTCAATAATTTGCCAACGTCTATTGCCTCCTTGACCATGACACGCTTGCCGGCTTCAATCGCCGAGATATCCAGGATATCGTCAATCAACGCCAACATATGCTGGCCGCTGTCGTGTATGTCGTTCGCGTATTCCTCATAATTTTCTGCCCCCAGAGGACCGAAATATTGCGCGCGCATCATCTCGCTAAAGCCCAGTATGGCATTCAGCGGCGTACGAAACTCATGGCTCATGGTCGCTAAAAATTCTGATTTGGATCGGTTTGCCTTTTCGGCTTTTGCCAAAGCAGCAAGAAGATCTGTCTCAGCAGTTTTCAAATCCGTCACATCGCTAACAACGGCCCCCAAGCCAACAATATTTCCTTGATCATCAAAGACGGGAAATTTGACCGTATGAAGAACACGGGCGCCGAATTCGGTCAGGGTATTTTCTTCACTGATATCCACTTCACCTGTTTCCAAAACCTTCCGATCATGAATACGGGTTCGTTCAGCCAGTTCCAGACCATGAATATCTTGGGGTAACTTGCCAATCAGGTCCTTGTTCCTGACGTTATACAATTCTTCAAAACGGCGATTTACCTGTAGGTAACGACCTTCGATATCCTTTAGGTACAGTTCTACCGGGGCGTTTTCAAAAACAGCTTTCAATATGTTTCGCTGTTTATCCAGTTCCTCTGTCCGTTTGGTCACTAACCGGCGAAGAATGACGACTGCTCCGAAAGCCAAACAAATGAAACCGACTCCGATACCGATCACCCAGTAGACAAACGTCGGAACAGAGGATTGCGGACTGACGTCCGTCAATTTCGCCAATTCTTTGTAATAAATTGAATCATCACCCGATTTCAAACTCGCAACCACGTCATCAAAGTCGGCGATGACCCGGGAAGATGTGCCGGGCGCAAACGCAAAATGAACAGCGGACGGCGCAATAACAATGCCCGACGGGACCAAACCAAGCTCAGGGGCAAGCCGCGCGCCCAGGAATCTGTTGACGACCGCCGCATCCGCAGAACCCTCGCTAATGGCGCTTAGAGCCGCCGCCAGAGACGGGGCGAAAACAAATCGGCTTTCAACACCGAACTCCTTGAGGCGGTGGGTCAGGCGTTCCTGTTGAATGCTTCCGGAAAGCATGGCGATGCGCAATCCTGACAGGTCGAGAATTCCCGAAATAGTCTTGTCTGGTCGATGGAAAACCTGGGACCAACTGCGGAAAACGACCTCATTCCCGAAGGGAAAAAGCGTTGCACGTTTTGCCGAATAGGCAACATCCGGGAGAACGTCGATTTCACCCTTTTGCAGCATCTCCAGGCATTCCTTCCACTCGCATGTCACGTACCTTATTGGCCATTTCTGTCGCCGGGAGATCTCGTCCGTTAATTCAGGCCAGAAGCCTTGGGGTTGCCCGGCTTCATCACGAAATATTTTGGGAGGATTCTGGTAAATTCCGACGCGGAGGGCGACGTCCGCGCCTAGTGCGGAGTCTACAGTTATTGGCAGATTAAATACCACCAGCTCCAAAGCCATGAGCAACACAGTGACGTGAACGATCCGGGAAAACATTTTTCATTCAATCAATCTGCGGCATTACCGGCAGACAACCTATCATTGTATGACATAACAGGTCAAAGAAGTCCGTGTGGAATTGCTGCGCCATGCATTTACAATTGCACCTTCCTGGCATTGGCCATCAGATTCACCTCTGGTTAAAATGGTTGAGGAGCTTCCCGAAATTCAAGGGCGCATGGACACCGGATTCAGAACCCATTAATCCCTACAGATAACTGCGGTATACGATGGTTTTTTATTTACGATTTAAAAGGTTGAGTTCGCCGTATTACTGATGGCATGTTGGATTGACCATGATCCGACCTCCCAAGACCGTTATGACGTCTCCCAGATCGTTTACCGATCCTGAAAAGGCCGTTCGACGCCTGATTGAGATTTATTCAGATGGTCAGACCCGGCTGAAAGATCATTTCCACTGTTTTGTCAGCGGCGAGAAGGATTTGCCTAAAGCGGACGCCCGTTACCCTTACCTGTGGGTTGATACTCCGGAGGCGCAAAAGCCGGAAGGCCGCACGTTGTCTTACGGCACGGTTTCGGGCGCTGGCTCGTTTGGCGTGACGGTGACAAACCCGGAGCTTTTCAAAAGCTATTATCTGGAGCAGATTCAGTTATTGATGGACAATCATCAGGTACCGGTCTGGGTCGGCGTTTCCCACCGCCAGATTCCGTTAACGTTTGCGCTGGAAAACCTGACCGCCGATTTGGGCCAGGACCAGGTTGCCGACCTGGCGCAAAAGTTCCATCTGCCGGATCTGTCCAAGATTGACGATAATGTTGCCAATGGCGTGTTCCGTCCCAAAGACGACGAACCCAATCCCCTGTCCCTGTTCAGCGCCGAACGGATCGATTACTCCCTGTCCCGCCTGCGCCACTATACAGATACCCAACCGGAGCATTTTCAGCGCTTCGTTCTGTTCACCAACTATCAGCGCTATGTGGACGAATTCATTGAGTACGGCAGGTGTGAGGTCGAAACCGGCAACACCTTCCACACCTTTGTCGAACCCGGCAACGTCATTCATTGCAATTCGCGGTTGACCGACAAACCATCCAGTGGTGATCCGGCCCCGAAACTGCCACAGATGCCGGCCTATCATCTGGTCAAGGACGACCACATGGGCGTGACGCTGGTCAATATCGGCGTCGGCCCGTCCAATGCGAAAACCATTACCGACCATATCGCCGTTCTCAGGCCCCACTGCTGGCTCATGGTTGGCCATTGCGGCGGACTCCGCCTTTCGCAGCGACTGGGTGATTATGTTCTGGCCCATGCCTATGCCCGGCTGGATCATGTTCTCGACAACGATCTGCCGCTCACGGTCCCCGTGCCTCCCATTGCCGAGGTTCAGGTGGCGTTGACCGCCGCCGTGGGAAAGATCGCCGGGCTGAAGAGTCAGGAGCTCAAGCAGCGCGTTCGTACCGGCACCGTGGTCTCTACCGATGACCGTGACTGGGAACTCAGATACGACGAACTGTCGACGTTCTTCAACCAGTCACGCGCCATTGCCATTGACATGGAATCGGCGACCATCGCCACCAACGGTTTTCGGCTGCGTGTGCCCTATGGCACCTTGCTGTGTGTTTCCGACAAACCGCTGCACGGCGAGATAAAACTGCCCGGCATGGCCAACGCCTTCTACGCCGAAAGGGTCAGCCAGCATCTGAAGATTTGTCTGGAAGCCGTGGACACCATGCGCACGGACGTGGTCCATCGGACCCTGCATTCCCGCAAGTTGAGAAGCTTCGACGAGCCGGCGTTCCGATGACTATCGTGAATTCTATGATGTGCACGGCACTATTGAAGCCTGCGCGTCAGTCATGACGTAACGGTTCTTGCCGAGGCCCGCCTCCTTGATCTCACTCAGGTAGGGGCCGAAATCGGTCCAGATATTGTTACCAATAGACCGCGCAAGAATTTCGTTCTGGCGTTCACCAACGTTG
>JAJFIE010000200.1 GCA_021775275.1 Rhodospirillales bacterium
TTTCGGCAGGGTTCAGGACCTGACTGTCGACTTTACAAAGACCGATGTCGCACACCGCGCCGGCGCCTTGAAACCACACACGGACGAACCTTACCGTGCCTCACCGCCCGGCATCCTGCTGTTTCACTGCATCAACACGGATATTACGGGAACGGGTTCCTCCACTTTCCTGGACGGCTTTGAAGCTGCCGATACGGTTCGCCGGGAAGACCCGGAAGCTTTTGCGGCTCTCACACGCAATCGCCATCCCTTTCGCCGACACTTCGATGATGACGTGGACCTGATTGCCGAGTTCCCGGTAATATCCGTTGATGAATTCGGCCAGGTGACAGGCGTGCGTATGAACCACCGGGTCGCAGCCCCCCTCAACATCCCACCCGGCGATGTTCCGCTTTATTATCGGGGACTGCGCCGACTGGTAGAGTTGACGGAGGACGATGACCGGATGATCAAATTGACGCTGAAACCGGGCGACGCGGCGGTTTTCGACAACCACCGGGTCCTCCATGGACGCACGGAACTGACCCTTAACGGGAAACGCTGGTTACAGTGGATTCAGGTGGAGCGCGGAGATTTTCACAGTATCATGCGCATCACGGCGGACCGGCTGCAACGCGAGCGGACGGCTGCACCGCTGCTCCGCGGGGCATACGGTTAACCAGTTTTTATCAGGAGCCGAGAAATGTCAGTTCTGGTCGTAACAGGCGGCAGCCGTGGCATTGGCGCCGAGATTTGCCGGCTTGCCGCGACGCGGGATTGGGCGGTCGCCGTCAACTATGCCCACTCGGCGGACGAAGCCGAAAGCGTGGTAACGGAAATCAAGGCGGGCGGTGGCAAGGCCATCGCCGTGCAGGCGGATGTATCCGATGCGGATCAGGTGGAAGCCATGTTTGCCAGGATCGATCAGGAACTGGGGCCTGTAACTGGTCTGGTCAACAATGCAGGTATTAACGGCAAAACCGGCCCGGTGGATGAAATGGATGCCGAGACCACGGTGCGGCTGTTCATGGTCAACGCGGTAGGCCCTTTCATCTGTGCCGCCGCCGCCATCCGGCGTATGGCCAAACGCCATGGCGGCAATGGCGGCGTTATCGTCAACATCTCGTCCGCCGCATCAAAGCATGGCGCACCGACCTATGTGGATTACGCCGCAGCAAAAGGCGCTGTGGATTCCTTCACCATCGGCCTTGCGCGGGAACAGGCAGACCAGGGAATACGGGTAAACTGTGTACGGCCCGGCGCCACCATGACGGAACTGAGCATCGATTGGGCAAAAGAAAACCCGGACTGGCTGGATTGGGTCATGGCCCAGGTCCCTCTGAAACGGCCAGCGGAAATGAGAGAAATCGCCAACGCGGTCCTGTGGATGCTGTCGGATGAATCATCCTATGCGACGGGGGCCATCCTTGATGTCTGCGGTGGATGGGTTAGTCCCTGAGACAGTTGTCATCAGGTAAATTAGGATAGGCAATTCCCTAGCGGTCATCATCTTCGTAGTCTTCGGGCTTTTTATGAACGATAAATTTGTGGCATTCGATACAGGTTTTTCCTTCATTGAGGCCTTCGCGCATTTTTTCAGCCGCGCGTCTGGTCTGTTTTTCAAAATGCATGGCGTCATAGTCGTGACAGTTACGGCACTCTCGGGAATCGCTGGCTAGCATTCCTGCCCATACATTTTCAGCCATTTCCAACCGTTTCGCCTCGAATTTTTCCGGTGTGTCGATACTGCCGATGACACTGTGATAGAGTTCATTTGACGCCTTGATTTTGACGACCAGTTTCGCTGCCCAGTCTTTGGGAACGTGACAATCCGAGCATATCGCTCTGACGCCAGATGGATTTTTGTAATGAGTCGATTTTTTGTATTCCTGATAGACCGTGTCCCGCATTTCATGGCACGAGGTACAGAACCCCAAGGTGTTGGTATAGTCCATATAGGTGTTGAAACCGCCCCAGAAAACGATCCCGGCGACGCCACCGATGACGAAAACAACACCCCAGCCGTAACGCTGGCTGGGCGCGATAAACCACCGCCAAAGGTATTTCAATGATTGCATAAGATGCTTTCATGTCGGTAGCAAGAAGGCCCTTCGCTCATACAATAACGAAGGGCCTTGCTACGGATAATTCTATTCTTTTGGCAGCGTCTGGATGTAAGCGCTGACGTCTGCCGTAACCTGTAGCGGTAATGCCCTTAATCCGGGCATCCCTTCACCCGGTTGCCCGTTGAGAATCTTGTGCATGATTTCCCACGGGTTCTTGTTGGAAAGCTTGCCGAGCGGATCCATATCCTTCGGCAGCATGCCGTCGGCCCCGTGGCAATTCACGCATAAGGTGCCAAAATACTCTTTGCCTTGCGCCGGATCGCCAATGGCTTTCTTGGTTGCACGGTCGATGTACTTGTCCATATCGACCTGACCTTCGGTAACGAACGTAGCCAGAGCCATCATGTCGCTGTCCGCCATTTTGCCGGCAAAATCATGTGCTTCGTTTTTCATAATCGCGATAACCTTCGCCGGGTCACCTCCATCAAACTTACGAATGCCGGAAATTCCAGTCTGATATGAACCGGAGGCATAGGCGCCGTCTTTACCCATATAATCCCAGCCATGGCAGGACTTGCACCGATTTGTCGCATTACCTTTTTTCTTGGTATTGGAGGACGGCCACGATTTGTGGGTTTCTTCGGGCGTTGGCGCTTTTATCACCTTGAACCACTT
>JAJFIE010000003.1 GCA_021775275.1 Rhodospirillales bacterium
GCGGAACCCGAAATACGACGCGCCCGCCACATCCCAGGCGTTGGAGGACAAAAAGCGTATTTTATCCGGCGTAAGGTTCAAGCCATCGACGGCCATCTGATAGACGCTGGGATGGGGCTTGAAAACACCGACATCTTCCACCGAATAAACCGCATCCAGCAAGTGCGCGATGCCTGCGTGATCAATCGCCCCTTGCAGCATCGCCGGTGATCCATTGGAAAGGATGGCGGTCTTCATTCCGGCGGCCTTGAGAGTCTGAAGCACTCCAGAGGTTTCTGGAAATGCATCCAGGGTAAAATAGAGGTCCATAAGGCGTTGGCGCACCGTTGCGTCATCAATCCCCACGGTTTCCATGGCGAAATCAAGCGCATCGCCGGTGAGCTGCCAGAAATCAGCATGCTCGCCCATCAAGGAGCGTAACCAGGAATACTCAAGTTGCTTGGTGCGCCATATCTGACCGAGACGCGCCGCGTCCGCACCCAACATATCGGTAGATTTGGCGGCGGCGGATGCCACGTCCAGCAAAGTCCCGTAGGCGTCGAAGACACATGCACCATCGGTCAAATCATTCATTGGCCATATCTTTCATATTTCACGCAACCATCAACGCCGTAAATCCTGATCAAGTGTCAGCGCCACTTTCGTCTCAGCCAGCAAGGACCGGTAAACTTGCAGATTCTCCAATACGCGTTGAACATAATTCCGGGTCTCTTCAAAAGGAATGGCTTCCACCCAGTCAATGGGGTCCACTTCCGGATCGTTTGGTGCGCCGTTGGCTTTAACCCATGCCCTGGCGCGGCGCGGCCCAGCATTGTAAGCGGCAAGCGATAGGATATACGAGCCGTCAAAGGATTTCAGCAATCCCGAGATGTAGCTTTGCCCCACCTGCATATTAAATTCCGGATCGTTGATCAGTTTGGCCCTGGTGTAGCGGAGCCCAACCTGTTTGGCGACACGCTTTGCCGTCGCCGGCATTAGCTGCATCATACCCATGGCGCCAGCTCCACTACGGGCGACGGTGTAAAATGCGCTTTCCTGGCGGATCAGTGCCAGCACCAGAGGGCTTTCTATGGCAATACCATTTGTTTTTTTAGGGGTTTTTGGTGGGGTCAGAACTGGATAGCCAGCATCCGGGAGGTATTGTCCGCGTCGCTCGGCCAGTTTTGCCACCCGGATCGCCAGATCCGGTCGCCCCAGTTCGTGGGCCAACGCCGCCGTTTGTATGGCCCAGGCCATACCTTCATCGAGCGAATACAGATGCAGAATGAACGGTCGCAGCCGGTCCTTGGCATCCACTTCCGCCAATATGCGGGAGACCGCCACAAGCTCGTGGGCATTAAAGCGAGTGATGTCGTCAGCAGAAACCTCTGACGTCACAGGAAGTTGCAAACCATTGCCACCATTATTCAGTTTTACCGCTGCCAACTGCCCGTAATATGTTGTGAAGTAACGCGACGCCTTCTGGTACCAGGACTCCGATAATTTAACATGGCCCAGCGCCTCCGCCGCGCGACCGGACCAGTAGGCTCCCCGTGCTACACTGATTGGGTAGCCAACTGAGCCAAACATGTTTGTAAAATGCGCATAGGCCCAAGCTGGCTCGTTCAGGAACCGCAAGGCAATCCAACCGGCAAGCCATTCCGCCTCGGCATAATTTGCAGCGTCCGCATCACTCAAACCATGATCGCGAACCATTCTGTAGGCTTCACTGATCAATCCGTCGCCGAGGGCACGTCGCGCCAGAGCGGCGCGTTCCTTGAACCAGAGATCGGGGCGAATCATGGTATCGGGCGGTGACATCAGAATCTCGCGGGCTGATTCGTCGCGGCCCTTTTTCCGCCGCCAGCGAAGTCGTTCAAAAAGGAGCCCCGGATGGTTTTCCAACGCCGTCGGTACGCGTTCAATAGCCTTGTCCACATTTCCCCGCATATGGCGTAACAGGAATCGCGCCTCGGCCAGAAGGCGCAGGTCCGCATTGACTTTGCCGAACATGCGACGGGTCGGCCAATAGCTGCCCTGCCATAACAGCCGCTCAAGCCGATCAATATGGTCATCCCGGGTCAGGTAACGGCGGTAGGCACGATAGAATTGTCGTTCCTGCGCCTTGGTGAAACTGCCGCTTACCCAGGTCTTGCGGAAGACAGCTGTGGCTTCCTCTTTCTCATCAAGCGCCAACAACGCCGCACCCAGTCTAACCCAGCCTTCTGTACTGACCGGCTCACGCCCTTTAAACCATGCCACAACCGCCGAAGCACTGAGGGTTGGTTGCATGAGTTCTTCCGCCCGTTCATGAAGGCGCGCTATCCCGGGCCAGGACGGGTTATTCCGTATAAAATCCGCAATTTCTTCAAACGATGATTTAGCTGGAACCTCCTGGTAGATCATCCATTGCAATGCCTTGTAGAGTAGAGGGTCAGAAATTTTTCTGAGTGATGCGTTCGCGGTTTTCGCCCGGTTGGCATCAATAGCGCGAAACACCGAGCGGGCATGGGTGCGTTCATCCTTGCCTAAGTGCCCAGCCACGGCAGTGGAAAAAGGTAGAGTGCACAGGACCAGCAACGCCGTCCACATCCTGACCACCCGAATTGTTGTGGCTATAGCCATTTTGTCTCCCGAACTCAATTTCTCATATAGCCTGACATGCATTATGTGCCCCATTATGAAGTGACGCACCCATGGAGCAAGCAGGGCACGAAAAATTGAAGGCATTCACTGTCTTGCAGCTTGTGGACCAGAAGGAGTATGGTCGCCGCCGTGCGTGCACCAACATACGGAGTCGAGAATGTTCAAGGGATCTATCACTGCATTGATTACGCCATTTCGTGACGGCGTGGTGGATGATGCAATGTTTCAGTCATTTGTCGAATGGCAGATTTCTGAAGGAACCAATGCGTTGGTGCCATGCGGTACAACAGGTGAATCGCCGACACTCGACCATAAAGAACACATGCATGTGACGGAGTTGTGCATTGAAGCTGCTGCGGGCAAAGCCCCGGTGATAGCCGGGGCCGGATCGAACTCGACCCATGAGGCCGTTAGCCTTGCCGTGCATGCCAAAAAAACGGGAGCTGATGCGGTTCTTGTGGTCACACCTTATTACAACAAGCCGACCCAGGAAGGTATGTACCAACACTTCAAGGCC